>CAKUNB010000005.1 GCA_934668285.1 uncultured Oscillospiraceae bacterium
TCACCGAGTTAATCATAAGCATGATTCAAATATTGAATTTTCAAAGATCATGGAGCTGGCGACAGGACTCGAACCTGCAACCTGATGATTACAAATCACCTGCGCTACCAATTGTGCCACGCCAGCATATTGTTTAACTATGTCCTCTTGACATTATTGAGTATAGCATATAGGTACATGGTTGTCAATAGGAATTAGCAAAATAATTTCAGATTTTTTGGTGGCTGAGGCTGGACTTGAACCAGCGTCTCCGCTTTATGGGAGCGGCAAGAAAACCAGCTTCTCCACTCAGCCAAATAGGGAGGGGCAAAAGCCCCATCCCATAGTCATTCTCGAATACTTCTTAAAAGTTCTGCTCCGGACTTAAACACGACATTCTGGAACTCCGGAACAACGATGCTCTCTTTCGTCACTGGATGAAGAGCGGGATGTGACTTATACTTTTTCACATCAAATGTTCCAAACCCATAAATCGAAACTCGATCTCCGTTTCTAAGAGCATTCGCAATTTCATCAAAGATATCGTCAACGATATCCTTGACCATGTACTTCTTATACGCCTTATTCTTCTGAGCAAGCGTATTTACCAAATCTGCTTTATTGATATTCATGCTGATGTATCGCTCCTTTGTGGGCGATAACGAGTCGTATCAAAGTCAATATCGTAAAATGCTTTGACACCATTATAATCACAGACGCAAACCAACTGTTGCTGCGCTCCGTAAATGCGCTTTCCAACACAGTAGTCATCCATACCGAGAAAGCTGCCGGCCATAATCGTTTTTACGCCCTGAACACTATCGGTCTTATTGTGATGCAAATGACCTGATAGAATGGCGTACACCGATTCTTTTGCCATTGTCTGAAGCGATTGAACTTTCCCAGCAGATCCATCATAATCACCATGCACACCGAGATAGGTCTTGCCGCGAATATCAAGCAAATACATCGTATCGTCAATCTTTCTGTAATGATCAAACGATACATTCTCGAAAGCCTGTAAACGAGCTTTCAAATACCATTCAACCAAATCGTCAAGACGCTCATGAATCGAAGCAACATCTTTCTCTTCAAGCCGAGAATGATTCCCAGCAACAGAAGAAAAGTAAACATTCTTAAAGTGTCGGCTTAATGTAGACAAAAACTCCGCAAGAAGTTCAGACACTCCAACAACCTGTTGAATAACATTTTCTCTATTCGACACGGCAATAGACTTATGGATATTTCCGCTAATCAAGTCTCCGTTTGCCCATACATAACAATTCTCCGATCCATGCAAGGCGGAAATTTCAAGGATGCGATCCAGATATTCATTAAGAAGCTGCACACAAACATCGGAATTATAGTAATTCCAATAGTTGTCCACACACGCTCCAAAATGCAAATCGTTTAAGCTCACAAGCAAATCGCTTCCGCTTGACTCCATTACACATGGCACATAGTCAAGCCGAGGAATTACGCCAGAAGTAATTGCCCTCTCAAAAATATCAGAGTTTTCATCCTTGCGAGCCAGGTCACGCACAACTTTATTAAGAGCATTTCTCTGGTCGAAAAACCGTTGGCGTTCTTTCTTGAATTCAAGCATCTTCTGCTCAATCTCGTCAAGATATGCACTTCCGAGATCTTGCGTAGCTTTCTGCTTGAAGTATTTCATCACATGATAGCCAGAATACGGCGTTACATTCGCCGCTTTACGAAGGCTGTCGTAATGAATATCAAGACCAAGCAGATCAACGATATCCGACCACTCTAAGTCAGAAGGGTTCTGCTCAACCTTAATTTCGATCAGTCGCAAACCATACTCATAACTATCTTCATTTTCAAGCTGCTTATATTTTGGATTCAATATTCATCCCTCCCATCATTGGGCGGCAACTGAATACTGCGGCGAATTGTCAGAGTAACGCCAACAACGCCGTCCCAGCGTTTTAACAGCTCTAAAAGGCTGTATGTTCTTACGGAATCAGTATCATATTCTGTGATTGTCATATCACTGGTATCAATTATGGCATTTTCAAAGCTTTCGCTTTTAACCACCATTGACATTATGCTTTCCTCGCTGCTGAATGATTCGTTTGCGACGAATCTCACGCTCTCGATCAATCCGTGCGACAATTTCGGCGGCGAGATGGTTCGTACTCGCAATCGCCCTCATGTTTCCTTCACTCTCTGTTGCGTAGTAATGATGCCGCTTTGAATCCTGCATCATTGTTCGCGTCACCTTGTACTCAGGATACAATTCTCTGAGAATACGCGCTTCTTCCTTAGTTACTGGAATCATATAAAGTCTTCATTCCTTTTCAAAAAAGATGTCTGGGCTGCGGGTATCGCACCGCAGCCATAGACAGGAGAATCCCGAATAGTTTAGTAAATACGGTTTTCTTCCCTTAAAGGTCTTTTTCTTTTTGGTTGCAAACATTCCGTTGAACAACGGGTGTTTCGTCATATCTGCCAAGCGTTATTTGACAAATTGGATAGGCAAACATTCCGTTGAACAACGGGTGTTTCGTCATATCAGACTTCAAAATAAAACATGGGGACATTTTGTGCTGTTTAGCTAATTCCTAACAACATCATGCGACGCTACGCTGACGTCGTTTCTTCTCACGCTCATAATTGCGAATATGGATAGCTTGACAGTCATCGCAGCGCTTCTTATTTTTCACGATACCGTCTACCTCAAACTCTTTTCCGCAATCAATACACCGCAGTTTCTTTTTACCGAGTGGGTGATATCCAGAGCAATTCGTACACACTTTCTGCTGCGGGGAAAGCGGAACGAAACGCTCTCCGCATTTTTTGCACTGAATAGAACCATCTGGAATGTTTCGCTTGAGGTTTTCCAGAACGATATCACCAAAGCACATCCAGAAAACATTTTTCCTACGGCTATTCTTACTATGGAATAGATATTTCACAAGAATGTCGCAAACATCTAAGCGCCCAAGACCAAGCTCGTCGAATTGCTTCAAGATATTGTCCCGAATATATGCAAAGTTCGAGTCATCATCATAAAAGCTGATCGAATAGCGGTACTGTTTTTCCACATCATTGTACAGGTCAGTCACAGACGATAGAAGCTCAACCTGTTTCATCGGATTACTAAGCATATACTGATATCTGAAGACACCAATATTCTTCGCAGCAAAAGACATCCGCTTATTAGGCACGATATGTTCAAGCTGATTTACAACACTATTGTTCGTTCTCTGAACCTGAGATTTTGTTTTCTTTTTAGCGTGGATAAAAAAATGCGGCGCTTTCATACTCGTAATTCTTGCAAGACGAGCATTGATCTCATCTGGTCGAGTTGGCTTATACAGTGTTTTGGCATAGTCGATACAGAAGTTGTTTTCCATACAAAGGATTTTAATTGCTTCTATGTCAACATCCTCACCGTTCCAAATCTTCGTAATATCATTGCTGATAACACCGATATTGCCACCAGTCCATGCGGCGCGAAGCCCTTTGAAAATTTCCTCTGGTGTAATCGTAACAGCGCCGGCCTTTGCCATCTCGTAGTATAAAGGAACGATTCCTTCCATATTGCGCTCAGCAATAGACACAAGCAAGGAATCAGCGCATACGAGACTTTTATCTCCGTCGCAATCAAACTGTAGGATCTTTGAAATTAAGTCATGGCAGCTCGTATAAATAGCATTTTGAGAAAACCACTTTTTCGTTGCGCTTGTTACAACATTTTTACGGACAGCATGTTCACGATATAAGTGGGGTGAACGCAGACAGTCCAATTTACCTACTGTGCGATAAAGGTAGCAAGACACCTCTCCATCTGCAAGCAGGCCAACAGGACTGCGATTTCCAAGAAACAGCCATTCGCAGAAAGCATAGAGATCTGGAATCAAGAACATATACTTTGCGCTTAAATCAATCTTTGCTGCTCTTGCCTCAGTAACAAGATTCTTCTTGATTTGCCGTAGCATCTCTTTTGTGTATGGGTCGGAAAGCAATTCCGGATAGATACTAAGACACTCCTGAAAAGCATTCTTGTTGCGATACTGCGTAGAAGCCCCGAACACATCCAGCATGGTATTCTTATCCGATGCGATTTTAGCAATTTTGTCAATCGTCTTTCCAGCAAGCTGTTCAAGTTCATCTGGACTCAAATCCGTGAGTGTTTGAAGCATTTGGTAGTTAAGCTTTGCATCAGGAATAAAGTCCTCTTCCTCATTACACTTACCGACAGTGCATCCATTCGCTAAAAACAAATCAATGTATTCCTGCCAATTCGCATAATACTTGTACATCTTAAATTGACTCTTTGTAAAAATGACCTGGATATCCTCTGCAATTACATCATGTTCAAAACCATAGATATCTGTTACCAGACCATGATTTACGGATGGGTCGCGTTCGTTGGCTTCCGAGATAAACTTATCAAACGGGAATACAGCAAGAAGCCCTTTTACCCACGGAAGACGAACCATAGTATTCTTTGCATTACAAGAGGGAAGAACCATGCCGCAGCCATCCGTATGTGTAATTGGAATCTCCATATCTCTGCGCTTAACACTGTATGTTTTGTGATCAATAAAATCAACAGTTCCACTAACCATTGTTTCCATATCATCTACAACGATAGTCTTTCTAATGTCGAAATCTTCCCACAAATCAGTTGCGCTATTACACAGTGCAAGGTACGCCAGATACTTATTGATATTGATTCCACCAAGCTCGTTGATTTTTTGAACGCTCAGTCCACACATAATGGTTTTTTGATACTTCTCCCAAACTCTTTCCTTAATGAAAACAGTTTTCTTTGTTCTGATCTGTCCAGCAGATGCCGTAAAACAAATGTAGCGTTCTCCAGTAAAGGTATACCCATTTAGAATAAGATCTTCAATCACATCAAAGTAATATGTGCGAATAACCATGAAATCGTCATACAGCTTTCCTGTCTCCATGCCAAGTGTTCTTGTAAGCATCGACTCAAAAACAGAAATCACATTCTTATCAACCACATATTCAGTCCGTAACTCGCGTTGTGAGCGGTGCGCTTGAAGAAGCGATACAAGCTCAGACTTCTTAATCTTAATCATTTGGTTCGTACCGCGAATTTCTTTCGCAATCTGTTTTACACGGGAACTATCCATCGCAACAGAAATCGGATCTGACTTTCCCATACCATACAATTTGCGAAACTGAGATTCAGCCTTCTCTTGTGTTATTTCTCCAGCACACAGCCGCTCAATAATTTCTCGCTCTACTTTTAATTTTGATTTTGAAGAGCAATGCTTATTGATCTCCACCTCAAGTGCCTTTTCTTCGTCGGTGTAAAACGCACTCGTATCAAAACTATAAATATGGATTTGCCGATCAAGACTAATGGCTAATCACTCCTTGCCGTTATTTATTCTGTATCTCTTATCTTTTAACAAACGCTTTTCAATATGCCGTTGAACAACGGTATATTTAGAGGCAGCTTGAACCACATCGGTTCAAATGGTGTCCCCATCAAGCCATTTTTCTAATAATCTACGCATTCTGGAAGACGGAATATAGATATCATTTTTCGTTCTTCGAGTAGTAAGGCTGACTTACGAATTCCGCTCCGCCAAATCTGCTGAGCTATCAATCTTTTGTAGATCACCAGTCCAGAAAAGCCAGCCATCCGGATCTTCTTTCAAAGTGACAACAGAGTTTAGCTTTTGAACCGAAGCAGACCTATCATACTGTACGGTAAAGACGTCTCCTACATGAGTCTCTACAAAATCACGATAGCGTTTGGACAAGCGCAAATAATCTGGATGCTTCATGATCTGTTCAACATTCAATCGAACCAAATCACCATCATGTAAATCCTGCGGTGCAGAACCACGATTTCGCATAGAAATATACATCTCAGCCAAACTGTGAGAAACGCCTTTCTTCTTTGCAAGACTCCTAAACTTCCTTGTTTGTGATCTGTTCATATCAACCTCTTGCCGCGATATAGCTATCAAGCAAATCCAGAACTTCTTCTACAAGAGATACCCAATTCGGGTCAATCTTAATTTCATCCCTGTGATTTCGGTAATACTCCGGAGCAGAATCACCATTAACATACCCCATAGCCTGCCAATCACAAATCATTTCCAGATAAGCACAGATTTTCGTGTCAACATCGTAATAAGACATAAAGTCTCCATTACAATCAATCCAATACTGCCAGTGATGATCGTTAGTGTGATAGTGACGCTCCCACGCCCGTTCAAAAGCAGCGTCATTAACCACTTCGCCCGCAACAGGATAAAAATGCTGACGATACGGTAAGAATTCTTCCTCAGACATCTTGCTGTCATCGTGATTGTGGATACGCCATTCCATCTCATCAAGAATTTTAGGACGCTGGAATAGATCAATTCCCTTTAAGGCATCACGCAATTCCAGCCATGCTTTCCTAATGTTCTCCTTGTGTTGAGCAATGTAATTCATATACTCAGTTGTCTTTTCTAATAACTCTGTCTTATTAAACTCGCTCATATTTCCTCCTGTTATCTGTACATCTTTCTGATTCTAATGATATTCTTTCCGAGCAATTCTGCGGCACGAGTTGCTTCTTCGACCGTCGTATTCCATCCAAACGAAACTCTGATTGTGGACTTTGCCTGCGTATAATTCCGACCAATAGCTCTTAAAACATGGCTCGGCTCTAAGCTACCAGCAGAACAAGCGGAAGCAGCAGAAATACATACACCGTCCGAATTCATCAGATGAAGAATAGCTTCTGATTCAACATCATTTATTGTAATACTCAAGATACTGCTTAGCTGAAATGATTTCTCATAATGCTCATTGACCCTGATTCCTTCGTCGCATACAGAATACAGCTTTTTCAAAAATGCTTTCCGTAGCACCAATGCGTCACGAGAAAATTCGTTTGGCATTGAAAACTTTGCTGCAGTACCAAGTGCGACAATACCCGCTACATTCTCCGTGCCGGCTCTCACGCCAAATTCTTGTCCGCCGCCGTATATAATCGGCTCAATATGCTTTTTAAGCCCACCGCGCACATATAAAGCCCCAACACCAATCGGCGCACCAAACTTATGCCCACTGATAGACAACATATCAATTCCGTAAGCATTCACATTGATGTCAATATGTCCAACTGCCTGCACTGCATCTGTATGGAATACCGCACCATAGCAATTGCAAAGATCCGCAATGCTTTTTATGTCCTGAATAACACCGATTTCGTTGTTCACCCACATGACAGACACAAGACCTACATTGTCTTCTTTGAGATATTTTTCAAGTTCAAATAGATCAACCTGACCATATGTATCAACGGAAAGCGGCTTCACAACTATTCCAAGGCGCGTCAGTAAATTACGCTGGTTCAAAATGGCGTGATGCTCAATTTGGCTAACAAGCATTACATTATGATTCGTTGCATTTAGAGCGGATGCCATTCCGGTAAGTGCCAAATTATCCGACTCAGATCCACCAGAAGTAAAAATGATTTCCTCTGGACTATCCGCGCCGATTAACTTAGACACATCAAAACGAGCCTGATAAATGGCTTGGTGCGCTTGTCGGCCAGCGGAATGAAGAGAGCTTGGGTTGCCACATTTTCCAGAACCATACCAATAATTCAACGCCTCATATACAGGCGGTCGAATGCTCGTTGTCGCTGCATGATCTAAATAAATCATCTTTCTCTCCTTTATGGGTGGACGGGCTTTGCCCGTCCGCGCCACACTATCATAAAAATTACACACTAACATTCGGATTGTTAGTATAGGTCGCCTACACACTCCGAAAAATATGTCTCTTGGTTTTCTTGCAAGATGTTTTCGTAATACGGAATATCTTCCGATTGCTCAATAGGAGTAAAATCATCACATCTTTTATCACATAAACACTTGTCAGCCCAATAACATCCATGACAAGTCAAAGCATTGTCGTTCATATTTCATTGTTCCTTTCCTCTGTCACATGCGCATCATCTCCTAACATCTCCAATCTTTTTAACCTGCCCTTTTCAAGACGCGCTTTGGAAGCAGCAATCTGCTCCTCCGTCATAACTACCTTCTTTTTTGGTTTTACCTTGAACCATTCCGCTGGAATATGAGCAATCAAACTTCCGTCCGAATTCACATGCCGAATCTCTACTTCATCTGGGTATTGCTCTTTAAGTTTCCATATTTGATTGATCCACTTTGTTTCACTACTAAAGAATGTTGCTATCTTTTCTCCAGCAACATGATCAATAGCTGTCTCTCTAATATCACCCGTCATGTGCTTCACCTATATATTCCAATAGAAATTTCTTGATTTTTCTTTGACACTGAACTTCTGGCTTATCCGAGAAGCCCTGAATTGCACAGCACCTTCCGCCACAAACAACATCGCACAATGTAAAAATCGGGATTGCCGCCAAAAGACAGGAAACATCATCTATATCAACTAAATTATTGTTTTTGTTCTCCATTTCCATCCTCTACATAAACACGTCGGTCAAAATCAAAAACCCAAACAAATGGATTTCGTTCCCATCCGATCTTAGCTCGTTTCTTTTCTGATAGTCCACTATTCCACCTCGATGCAAAGGCAAGCTCAGGCGACAAAACACCTGGCAACCAAATACCCTCTCGTTCGATATCGTCAAGCGAAATATCATGCAGTCGTTCTACACGAACATTTGTAATTCTTATAAAGTTCCTTGCAGCATCATTTGGCATTTGAACAGATGGCTTCCAGTTGAACAAGAGATAACCTTGCGGCGGATCTCTGTCTAAACGATACACATACTTGCCATCAATCATTGCCCATGTTTCTTTTAGAGCAAGAATATCTCCCTTTTCGTATGGCGGCTTAATGACCTTGCGCTCATCTTCTGTATCTTGAACATCCAGTAAAAATCCCGCTTCGGTCATTTCTCCACCTGAGATATCTTGCTTATTCATGGCAATGCGAAAACAATGCTTTTCATTTTCAACGATTTGCCTTAGCGCATCGCCATTAAGCCTTATGTATTTCACGCTCATATTCGCACTCTGATTCCTCCTTATACATGAGTCCATATCTGACCACTTACTATTTTGGAAATTAGATTCGCAGACACTCCATATTGATTTGCTAATTCCTTTCTGTTGCACTTTACGCCAGAACCTCTTGGTATATAGTTCATACGGATTTCTCGCACATCGTCCTCAGTCAACTTTGACATACCATTACAACTCCCAGCATAAGCGCCGAGGTGTGACAGATATCCAAGTTGCGCCGGTACATCATAGTCAATCAACTCAAGATCAACGGCGTGAAAGTAATTTTCCTGCCGCGTACACCATTCGAGGTTATCCGCCCAATTATGCTGCTTGCAGCCGTCAATATGATTGACGATCTCATATCCAATAGGATTCGGAATAAAAGTCTCAGCAACACACCGATGTATTCTCACATTAAGCCGACGTCCAAACACAGAAATGCAAACCTGCTGATATCCGCCAGCGCCATAACCGCAAGAGTAGATCTTTCCAGTAATGGCGCTTCGTATTCTGCCGAAAGTAGACACTTCAAATCGCCATGAGTAATCAACACCCTGATATATAGCGCCGTGCCATATCTCGTTATCAAAATTCCGAAACACCAGAATCACTCCCAAGTATTATTGCGCCAGAACCTTATCTGCTACGAAGTCATAATATCGCGTCCAAAGATGTTGAATGAGAGCTTTTCTATTCGGCTGCTCCAAACGATCAAGCGCATCAAGAAGTTCCTTAATCGCTGTGTCATTCTTCTCGACAATGCTCAAAACACGCCACACTTCGATTCCAAACTCATTTCCGTAATTCTTTTGCAGTTCAGCCGGCAAAATCTGCTTAGCAACTCGTTCACTGATATTACCCATTGTCTTCACCAGATTCTTTTGGAGTAAAACCATTACAGTTGCGCAGCCATATAGGATCGAAGTTGACAGGCCACATAAACCAACCGCTCATAACGCCATGCTTATCAGCACGAATATCCAGCTTTGCAGCCTGAAGAAAATTTACTGACTCAAACATAGCAAATAAATTCGTATCATTCCCAGGATATCGACAACAACTATGTGTATCGCCTGGAACATCACCTCTGTACTTGCACTTATAACACATTCCTAACTCATACACGATTTTTCACCTCGCAGAGAAGATCGGCTATGCCGTTCAACAGCCTTACGCAATCTAAGATTTTCTTTTTCAAGCTCATGAAGCTGAGCATCATAACTAACAACAGATCCAGCAAGCTCTAAATTTTGTTCTCTAAGGTCTTCAACGCCGGTTCGCAGCAAAGCAACAAAGACACACGCGCCGCAATCCTCGATCCACCATGCACATTGTTCTCCAATACACTTTGATCCAACGCCGCCCCTAATAGAAGCAAGGGGACAATACTTCTCGCTTCCCATACTTAGTAAACCTCCCACTTATAATCAAAACAACGCCGATAACCGCCTTTGCCAGCACCACCGATTTTTCCTCTACGAATCAGGCGATTTGAATAATTGCGGTAATACTTCTTGGCTTTTGAATTCTTTGGATAGACGATATACGCACCTTTGCGATGCCAAATATCACGCACATAGCACCCTTTAATAGCCTGCATCAAATCATTGCGCTTTTTCACGCGCATCTTTCTTCGATACGCCTTGCCAGTCTTACGCTTTCCAATTCGTTCAAAATTATCTTTCTGACAAAAGGCATCCCCACAATAGCCACCAACAAAGAAAGGATAATCAATCTTATCGCATCCGCAATGGTCATATTGAAAAGCACCAGCTTCATCAGCATTGCGATATCTTCTTTCTACATCCTCCGAAATGGGGCATTCATCACAGCAGAAATAAGCAGATCCAACATCAATCATTCAACTCACCTCAGTATCGTAGTTGTTCCTAAGGACTTTCTTTACCATAGCCCATCCATCGTCAGTTAGCTTCTTCTCATAACCATAGCGTGTCAGCGCTCGCTCGTAAAAACGAAAACGCCGATGATCTTCGCCATAAACAACGATTTTCGTCTCAAATGTATCCGACAGAAAGACTTCATTCTCAAATTCGAGAAGCTTATCCCTACACCAGATCAGAGCCTCAGCGCCGCAGCGTCCAGTGTACTTCAAAGAAATATTGTTATCCTTGGTCTGATCGAAATAGCCATTTAAGGCTTTCTTCTTATCTGCTACGGCAAATACGACATGGTATTCAACGGATCTCGACCGATAGAAGCGATAGAACGCGACCATACAATACTGCCCGTTTGAGAGCCTATGTCGCTCGTAGTAGCACTCGTTTTCACTGTTCCATGTCATCATCTTGATTCTGCGAATGGCAACGTGGGAACGGGCAATTATCACAATCAGTACCGTCGCAACGCCCGCCGTCATTTCTAAGTGCGCGAACAATCACATAGCAAATAGCGAAAATAGCAAAAATCAGACCAATAAGAGTCAGTATGTCATCAATTTTCATATGGTTTAGCTAATTCCTTTACTCGTTTTTTCA
Organism: uncultured Oscillospiraceae bacterium; assembly: GCA_934668285.1. GTDB lineage: Bacteria > Bacillota > Clostridia > Oscillospirales > Oscillospiraceae > JAZOXB01. Next base: position 11,489 of record CAKUNB010000005.1, read on the forward strand.
ATCCACTCCGTAAACAAATCCCTCATACGCTTACTTGGCAGATATAAACTGATTTCTTCACCGTTTCTAATTGCAGAACGCCAGATCCACTGAATCATAGTTGACAACGCATAATGGTCATTATCAAAAATTACACCCTTACTCGCGTAATAGTGAACAATATCACCATTCGCAAAAAGATTGATTGGGTAGGCCAGCGCCCGACAGTGGCTAAATTGGTTGGTTGCCTTTGCATTAAAGACTACAGATGAGTTCCAATAGCCTTTTCCTCTGATTCGTCCCCAATACTCCTTGTAAGTACCGCACATTCGCTCTTGTGCCGGAATATCACCGCTTCGCTTTTGAAAGTAGTTCATTAAATTGCGGCGAACCTGATTCACACCATCTGTTTTTGACTTGTACCAGTTCATAGAAAGCGCGTGTTTCATATCGCCAACGCTATTGATTCGCTGACCGTCATCAATATGAATCATGTCTTTCAGACGATACACATAATCCGGAACATACTCCGGTTTGTCAGAAAAGATATACCCTCCGCCCTCTGTACGGCGAATACCGATATTCACATACGGGATGTTATTGATTTGCATAAACAGATCCATTTCAGAGTTTTTGAACAGATAGGTAAGCACGAACACATCATCAACAGCTTCCAACAGTTCTTTGGAGAATAGCCAGTACCACACGCACCCGTTCTGCTTTGATTTGTTATAAACCAGCGGTCTTGATGCCATAAGGCGAAACATGTGAGAAAATACGCCGCCGTCATACGGCTTGTCGGTTCTACGGTATTCGTCCGGAGCAGCCTCATAAACATAGCCGGCATCAATAGCGAGCTGGATATCAGAATAAGCGATCTGTTTATCCGCCTGCAGCACAGTCACTTCTTCGTCGATGATAATGCAGTACCCATTTTCCTTTAGGAGCTGAATCGTCTCTGGCGTATAGTACATAAGGCACTGATGCGTCGATGTGATATTGCGCCCCTGCTGAATCAGCCCTAATGTGTGCATAGCCTTAGAAAAGAGGAATTCCGGAATCTTGTCGCTCGGCTCAACGAAATCCGCCTGGGGACAGTTGTTCTTAATTCTTTCCGCTTCTGGGAGGTACGGCGTAATATAGAGAAACTTCTTTTCCGGATGAGCATTGATATAGCCAATCGTCGCGCTGGTCTTGCCGCTGCCCATAATAGCATCACACACTCTGACCATCTTCGTCTACCTCGTCATCAAAGCCTTCTTCAAAATAGTCGCAGTATGTTTCATCCGGAACGCAATACGAATACGGCTCCCAGAAACTCACACGATCTACGGAGATATAATCGACCGAAGCATCGTCGCCATAGCGGACTTTCAAGCAAACCGGAATGCCCAAGCGGTTTCTGATGATGGACTCCACAACGCCGGCCTGCTGCGAAGAAGCGGCTTCAACATAACAGCCCTTATGAACATTATCAATCAGATTCCGGTAAGAGTATGTGGACATTTCATGGCTTTCCAGCTTCATAATATCCTCGTATGCGGGTTGTGTTTTACGCCTCATTTTCAGCCTCCAAAGTCACTCGATTTTCCTCGTTTTCGACCGAGTTGGTCGAAAATCAAGAAATTTTCATGCCAAACATACCGTTGTTCAACGCATTTCTTGTGTCCGTACCCCTTAATACCAGACAAATCTTTTTTGTTTATAGCAATGGAATAATCATCACCCTACGAAATCATGGTCTGAGACTATATTGATGCACATGTTTTTGTAGAGAGCTTTGTCTTCCTCATCGGTAATGCCAAGGTAACGCAAAGTCACTTCTGGAGAACTATGTCCAAATGCTCTTTGTAACATGGTAATGTCCAAATTTGCCTTTTCACTATTGTACTTGTACTGATGCCATCCCCATGTTTTACGGCAGGTGTGAGTACCGATATTCTGCTTCAGTCCGCAAGCTACCGCTGCTTCTTTCAGAACCTTACGAAAAGTACCGACCTGAATAGCACCACCCTCTCTTGACGGGAATAGATATTCTTCAGAGTGCAGATATGCACCTTTGATTGGGAATGCCCACTCAAGAGCATCCTTACAAGCAGTATTCAGAAAGACAGTTCTATGTTTCTTTGTTTTGCTCTGGTAGATGTCGATTCCGTCCGAAGTATCTTCTTCGTCTTCAATCAGCCTTACAGAACCATCAGGAGAGAATACCTGGTTCATCTTCAAATCCAAAAGCTCATTTGCTCTTAATCCAAGATTGATGCCTAAGGTGAATGCAAGTACATACTTGCTATTTTTATGCTCATACAGCCAGTTTGCCATAGCAATAATGTCCTTATGAGTTTTGATGGGATATACAGTTTGGCGTTCACCAGTCTTGCAGTTATTGGGTTTCTTCTTGCTAAGCAGCTTCTCAATCTCCGGATGTAAGGTTATTTGTAGGATCGTACCTTCGGTAGACTGTCCCATATTCATCACTCCTTGCATATTGTTTAGCTAATTCTTCAGTAGCAGAAAAAGCGTTGTTCAACGAACAATCCTTACATAAGATATTATACCACAAATCGGTCTAAAGTCAATAAAAATCGGATAGAAAATATTGTTTGGTTAATTCCACTGATTTGCAAATTCGATGGAAGTGCGTTGATTAAGGCATATTTCGCAATAAGAAATTATGAAAATATATTTTTGTATGTAGTTCAGAAGAGGAAGATACAGCGTTGATTAAGGCATTCTTCCGAAGAGAAGACTGTAGCAGAGGATATTTATATTTGTAAGGAAATATATCGTTGATGAACGGTGTGTTTGGGAGGTGATGGTTTGGTGAAAAAGATAGAGGCGTGGAGAAGAGGGTACAAAGCCAAATTTTTGGCGTTGCTGAGGGCGTGAAAATGTAAACCCACCCCCCCCTATGCAGATAGCAAAATAGGCGTTGATCTCCGTTAGTTCCGCATACTCCACAAAAGCAGAACCGAAAAAGGCGGCATTTCTGCGGCTGTCCGTGTCTGCCGGTGCTGGGCTGGTGCTGGCGGTTGATCTGCTGGGCGTTCGGTGAGACGTGGAGAAAAGCGGCGTTTTACTGTCGTTTTCTCTTCGTTCCCTCTCTTTTTCCGCTCTTCTTCTCTCTGTCTCTGTCCGTCTCCGCTCATGGTCTACAGTGCCGCGCTTCTGGCTCTTCTGGCTCTGGCTCGATCTCTGCGGCTTTGGTGGTGCTGGTTGTCTGCTGGCGGTCTTGTCTCCGCTGCTGCTGTCGTGCTGGCTCTGGCTCTTCTGGCGTTCCGCTTCTGGGCTTGATCTCTGGGCGGCTCTGCCGTTGGTGCTGTCTCCGTGTCTCTCTCCGTCTGTCTCCACTTCTGCGGCTGGCGCTTCGTCCGCTCTGGTGCTGTCTGGGCGTGTCCAGGCGTTCCCGTGTCCAGTGCTGCGGCTCTGGTGGGGCTGGCGCTGGGAGACGATGCAGGCCAAAAGGATATGGCATAATGCACAATTCTGTAAGGATGTATTTGTATGATGTGCTAATAGCATATTGCACAAAAAGATGCTGTTTTTAGCTTGCTATTTTTACATTTTGTCAAGGTGTTATTTAGCTATTTCCTATTGCAAATTCCGCTTTTGTGTGGTATAATCCTTAATGTAAGGTAAAGGAAACGAGATCGACGGCGGCGGGTGCGCCGCTGCTGGACGATCTAAGGAAGTAGTTAAATAATATGGAGGTAAAAATCATGAATAAGCTGTCCGCCCTCGTCCCTCTGAAAAGCAAGATTACCGTCTACGTTCCCGCTACGGTATCCGTAGATCAGGAGATCGACAACGCCGCCCAGGTCGAGCGCGTCGCGCGTACTCTGTCCGCCTGTTTCGGTGGTGCTACGGCTTCGCCGGTGCGCGGCTATTGGGTCTCCGACTCTGGCGAGCTGGTGAAAGAATCTACAACGATGGTTTTTGCGTACTGCTCCACGGCTGACGCTGAAAAGTATATTGATGATGTCGTTTCCCTCTGCTACGAGCTGAAGCGCGAAATGGGGCAAGAAGCGATTGCCTTTGAATACAACGGCGAAATGTATTTCATCTGATCGAGTAAAACAGCGGCGGCGGGTTCATTCCCGCCGCGCCGGTAAAACGAAAGCGGGGTTTTGAAATGAAAGCAACGAGAAAGCAAATCAAGGCAGCAAACGAGATCGCGGCGCGGTTTAGCGGATGGCACGAGCCGCACGAGATCGCGGCGATGTATGACGAGCTGGAGAAGATCGGCGTTTCTACTGGCTGCATCACAAACCGGCAGGACTTCCCGAATCTTGGATGCTGGCAAGGTCATTGCGAGTGGTACATAAACGGCGAGGAAGTGGAAAACAGCGTTTTTGTGTACTCCGTTTATGAAGGAAATCCGAATATCACGCGCAACGATTACAACATTTACTTTTCTTGAAATCCTGCCTGATGATGGTTAGATGGTGACTAACCGAAACGGCCACGGCTGGCCGTCGTGGGAAACCGAAATTAAAACGCGCTGCGGCGCTGGTCAATGAAATGAGGTAAACGAAATGAAAAAGTACAATGTCAAGTCGATCATGTCCCGCGCCTGGGCTATCTATCACGAAACCGACAAAGGCGATGGCCTGCGCCCTGTGTTCGCTCTCTGTCTGGCTATGGCGTGGGAGGACGCAAAGAACACACCGGAAAACATTCTGCACCAGTGGGCGGCGATGGATACCAAAGCGCAGATCAACATGCTGACGGCTAACATCAAGAAGGCGGCAAAGAACGAGATCGGATACAGCACGGAAGATCACTATGCAGAGTTTAACGAGACTGTCGCATGGTTCTTGAATCATCACGGGATCGACGGTCTTGTAAATGAAGCTTGGGTAAAGCTGGCGGAGCGGCTGGATGCTGACTATCTGGACAAGCTCAACGCAAAACGCGCCGCGTCTGGCAAGGTCAATATTTCTCTGGTGGCTCTGGTGTATCGCAGCGCAAAGGATGCAATCCGCGCCGTATATCGTGACGATATCAAACACGGACGCGCCCGCGTTCACGAGATCACCGACAAGAACGGCGAAAGCCGCGACTATCTGGACACGATGGCAAGCACCGGCAAGGATGAGACGGCAAGCACCGCAACGCTGCGCGTAGCGCTGGAACAGTTTGTAAACAGCCGCGACGAGATCGACCGCATGATTATTGAATGCAAGCGCGACAATTACACAGAACGCGAGATCGCGGAAGTTGTCGGAATCAATCGCGCTGCCGTTCATAAGCGCATTGACAAGATGCGCGAGGCTCTGCGGAACATCGGCCTTACACCTACGGAAGCTGTGGCGTAAGGAAGTAGTTAAACAGTATGAGTGCCGCTCCGGTAGGAGCTGGGGCGGCTGCTCTGAAAAAATCTTGATCGACGGTAAGCAAACGGCGGGAACGCTTGGAGGGTGTAGCGGATGGATGCAAACAAAGCTTTTCAGATGATTGAAAAAGCCTTTTCAGATAAGCGGCTTGTATTGGTAACGGATGGAACGGTAACGCGCCGCGTGGTATCTGTTGGACTGGCGGAAAAGCTCTACATTCACACGGAGGCGGGCGGATGGGTAGAGATCAAGCGGAGCTTTTGCGGCCTGACTTTGGAGGGCTGGGGCTTGCTGGATACGGCGGAAGCTTTGTATATCGCGCCTGAATGGTGGATTGCAAACGGAACGGATGACGAGAACGGAGGAAATGAAAATGTATGAGCGGAGACGGAGAAGATCGCGGACGCGCTCGCAGGTGATGATACAGCAGCGTTTGATGGGGCTTTTGCTGGTGGTGCTGTCCGTGGTGATGCTGATTGTTTGCGCACACGGTACAACGGTAGAAGATCGTGACGGAACGGGCGCTTTTATGGTGCTGCCGATGGGCTTGTATCTCATCTTTACAAAGAAAATTTGTATCTACTGGTAAGCAAGCGGAAAATCTGGCGGGTAGATATAACAGGAGGATGAAACATGCAAAGCTTTACACAAACGGAAATCAAGTGGATGATCGGAGCGCTTCAAGAAAAAGCGCGGGCGTATCATGAAGCCGCTCGCATGGCGGATAACGCGGACAATAGCAATAATTCTTTGGATGGTTCGTTGTACCGTCTGCGGGAGGAACAGTTTGACGCGATGGCCTGCAAGCTCCAGAAGGTGCTGGACGGCAAGAGCAGGCGCGTAGAAATCACATTGTAAATAAATGGAGGTAACATTATGCCGAGCGTAACTCGTGAGCAGGTCAACAAGTGGAACGCGAAACTTCAAAACGGTTTTCGGTTCGATATCCAGCGCTATGTTATTTGGGGTGAGAAGCAGATCAAGAAGTCTATCGAGCTGGCGGATGGTCGGATTCTGACTGCTGAAATTCACTTCCGCGACGCGCGGGACGGATACAAGTACATCGGAAACGAGGCTTGTATCTCTCTGGCAATCTGGACGCGCTGCGAAAACAGCGACATGATGAAATCGGAGGGCATGGGATATCACGAGGTTCTGGGCGCGGTTCAGCCGAAAAAGAGCTATGCGGATCTCGTCAAGCTGTCCGCTGTCATGGATGAGCCGAAGATCATGGAGATGATGAACGCGCACATGAACGCCTTAAATAATCCGTGGGTTCTCGGAGGTCGATAACTCATGCAACGGAAAGAGTTTGAAAACAGAATCAAAAATCTTTTGCCGAAAGCGGCGGATGATGTCGTGGAGTCCTGGGCGGCATATGCGACGGAGTTAGACCATTACGGAACGGAAGTAACGGCGGATTTTTACGACAAGAATTATATAGCGCTGCTGCTTGTCAAACAGCGTCACGGCGAAGAGATCGCAACGCAGCTTTTCAATTTTGGCAAGTGCTTTACATTCAACTATTTTGAGCTACAAGGCGCGGCGGAAAAGCTGGAAGCCGGCTGGTCGTTGGATGAAACCGTGAAATATACGGTTGAAAATGGCTGCGATGCTGTACCGGAGGAACAGAAAGCATTCTGGGATGCGCTGACGGCATTTTGGGAGGAAGAAAACAAAGAAAATCTTTCGTGAAAGTAAGCAAATCCATTTTTCCACTGGTAGATACAATAGGAACGCTAAAAATAAAATGGAGGTTGAAGCGTCGGATGAAACGGAACAGAAAAGCAACGCATATCCAGTGGGATGTTGACGAGCTGGAAGATTTGGAACTGCTGCCAACGGAAATTGATATTCCGGACGATATGACGGATATGGAGGAAATTTCCGACTATATCACAGATCAAACAGGTTTTTGTCATAACGGATTCATTGTGGAGGATTGAATCATGTCGATCATGAAAATGTATGTCGAGGAATATCTTGCTGCCGAGCAGGTTGCAGAAAACCGCTATATCATTCATCTATCTAACGGAAAAGAGATCGAGGTTACAGAGCATCCCGTGCATAACGGAAACATGTGGGACTGGAAAATTGATTCTCAGGTGTTTGACACGGATGACTACGCGCTGAATTATCTGAAAAAGCTTGTAGCAGAGAAGCTGACCGGTAAGCGGATTCTCTTACACAAGAAGCGCGAAAAGCCTGATATTTGCGGCTATGCCTGCCGTTTCCCTGGCAAATGTAACAGCGCTTTGTGTAGTGATTGTCCCGTTGCGGAGGCATTCTTTGCAGAACGCGACGGCGTAGAACTTGTTTATGCGATATGAGATAGAAAACATCTGAATAAGTTTTGAAAATCTGGCGGAATGGAGAAATCTGTTCCGCCTATTTTTTTTGCTCATGTGGTAAGCAAACGCTTGTTTCTATGAGTAGTTATAATAGAAGGGGTGATAAAAATGCTGCTGAGTGAAATCAATGGCGAATATCAGAAAAAACGGATGATCGTCTATAATGCGGATGGCACGAAGCCGATTGTTCATAATATTGAAGTTGCTCCGATTTTCGGAAACATCTATATGAGCAGACTGGAAAAGAGCGACACGCGCAGTTATGCGGCTTGTGACTTGTATTTATATCTGGAAGATCGCGGAGTCGGCCTGCTGGTCGGCACGGCGGCGGAGGACGATAGCTTGGAGTTTGTTAAAGGACAGGTTCAGCGCTATCGTGTCGGCTCTGAGGGTGAATTTCTTGCAATGATACGAGATTGCATCAATACCAGTTCGCATATCAGCTTGATCTATATCGAGTTGGTGAAGCTTTTAGATGAGTCTCTTGTACCTGGATGTTTTGAGGCGCGGAAGATTTTCGCGGAGAAGCAAAGAGCGAAGCGCGAGGCGGAACGGGCGCAGCGTGAAGCGGAAGAAGTTGCTTATGTAAAAGAGCGGAACGAAGTGGCACAAAAGAAAGTCGCTCAGGCTATCGAGACTTTGAAGAATGGCGGACATTTGGTCAATTTTGATGTGGAAATCTTCAAAGGACGCTATGACAGTAGCTCATATAGCATTTTCAATTATCTGGCTCGTCAGTATGGTGTAAAAATACCGATTAAAACGCAAGGCTGGATCAATAGCAGTCTGCTGGATATCACGGTCAAAGATGGAAAGATGAGCGGCGGGCATATGAGCGGGAAAAATCAATCGACCGTCATTTATAAGTATATGAATCAGTTGATCGAAGCGGTTGGAAAGGATGTGTGACTAAATGGAAAGTCGCATTAAAATCAAAGCTACAGTATCAGAAATGAGAGAGTTTTTTGAGAAAGATAGCGGTGTGCGTTATTATGAGATTAAAGATAAGCGCTACACGCAGGCGGAATTGGACGCCATGTCTAATGAAAAATACAATAGCGAGGTGTTTACATTTTCCGTTATCTATCGGTACATGGAGTTAGAAAAACCGCTGAGCGGCGCATTTACCATTGAAGGGCTGACGAAAAAGATGGATGCGCTCAGAAAAGCCCATTATCTGCTATGAAAAATTATATTGTATCGCAAGATAGAAAGACTGGTCTCTGGTATGCACATATGCGAGGATACCAGCATGTCCCCGTCTCTGGTAGCTTTTCTGAAAAGCGCCGCGATGCAGCCGAATATGCGAAAATGTATAACGGACTTCCGCATAGGGTGGAAGAGATCGAGCGGAAAAGAAGAGAAGCATTTGAGAAAGAAATGGAAAAAGCCTGAGAAATTCTCAGGCTTTTTTTTGTTGCTTGGTAAGCAAAATCAAGTTTTTATCGGTAGTTATAGTGTGGGGGCAAAGCGCCGCTTGAAATCGACATGCTGGCGTTCAAAGCAAGAGCAGATATCAGATCGCAGGCCGGTTTTCTTTCGATTGAAAAATCGGTTTAGTGTGTTTGTGATTTGCTTTTGGCTTGCCTCTGCAACGAAAAACTGTTCGGACTCATAGCCGCTTTTCGTTATGTAGTTGATCTGGAAAACGATGATCGGCTTGCTGCGCGATGTTTTCAGACCGATATATGTATGGCAGTCGGAAATGATGTTTTCAAATGTGTCCGAATGAGTTGTTTGCATTTTCTGCATCTCTTTAACGGTGTAGCAGGTCTCCAGTGCGTCGTTGATGATGTATTGCTGGATGACCTGCGGAAGATTGCCGGTATACGGAAGCAGAATTTTGTCATGGTATGCGCTGATGAATTGGATGTCGCGGAAAGAGATTTGCAAAGCTGCTTTTAACGGGCGAATGCGGAGAGCGAGATCGCATTTTGTATTGTTATTCATTTGTTGTACGCTCCTTTCATGCTCTAATAATAGCACAAAAACGGCGAAAACTCAAGCAAAATGCACATTTTTATGATGATTTTGTACGATTTATTGTATATTTTGCACAATGAATATTAGTGGATAAAATTCGGTGTTTTATCCATGAACAGCAGCTACAAATGTTGAAAGGTCTGGAGGAAGATACTGAATGACTTCGTTTGATGGAGATAAAAAGATCGAAACGAAATATACTGCGGAATTTGTCACGGATAAAAAGGACTATGCCTATATTATCGGTGGTCGTTATAACGATGGTGAGCCGTGGGAGAAATATCAGAAAAAAGAGTTTGATGACCTGGACAAAGCGCTGGAGTTTTATATGCGCGGTCTTGTGGACGATTCCTTTTTAGATATCAAGCTTTTTGAGCAGATTTTTGTAGACGGTGTTTGTCAAAGAGAGTCGTTTATCGAGCCGCCGAATACACTGTGCTTTTATCTCCGCACTACGGTCAATAAAGAGCTGGAGAAAGAAATCCGTTCCTTGCGCGAGAAAAATGAGCGGTTGAATGAGGTCGGGGAGCTGATGCGCGAGTTTGTTCGCATGTATCATATGGAAGATCATCTCAATGAGTTTATCAGAGAAAAATCAAAAATTTAGTAAGCAACCGCTCCATTTGGAGGGTAGTTGTAATAGGGAAACCTAAAAATTAAAGGAGGATTCAAAAAAATGTCTGTCAATCTCAATAAGTCTGGTCTCGGTAAGTTCGCTGGTATGCACGGTACGATTTTCAAGTCGGAGATCGCCGCTGCCAAGCCAAGCAACAAGCCAAGCAAGCAGATCGTCGGTAAGGGTATCGGCAAGGGCTGTAACTATCCGATGGATTCCGATGCGGAGTTTGAGAAGCGTCTGCGCCGCTATGAGCGTAAGAAGCAGGCCGAGGAAGCTGCTGCCGCTGCCGCGGCGGCTGGTACGATGGAGGCGTGAGATATTATGTTTAATGGCAAGCCTGTCTGGAAGCAGGACAATTTCACATATGAGGCTGTAAAGGTTGGTGACTATGTGGAGCAGGCAATCGTAGATGCTGCAATGGATTGTGTGCCGCCCGCTTGTATGCGGGCAGACTGTTCCCAGATGGGCGAGCCTTATTCTATCAGGATGGATGAAAAGACCGGCAGATGGAGAGATACTTACGAAACTTTCCGTAAGGTCGGCGGCGAGTGGCCTAATGGCATTTGGGAGTATTGCGGTCACTGTTTCAGAGGCGAAACGGTTGAGCGTGGAGTCGAGCCGTATCATATCTGAGATGAGAGGTGCATGTATGAATAGTATTGAAAAGATCAATGTATCTCCCGATGGTTATTTCCAGCGTGTTGTAAAGCCGTGTTTGCTGGAATTGCGCAGACGCAAGGACGATGCGAGGACGGACATGGAGCGCGGGTATTATGAAAATCGCTATGCCGCACAAGCGAAAGACTTCGCGGAGGCGCTACATATTTCTGCGGAGGTGCTGGATGAATTGATCGGAGGTGTTTGAAATGAAGAAGATCATCGGCTAAAAGCGGCGCAGTTTTGGAATGGCATCTGCGAAATCAAAAACCATACCCCATTTTTTCATTTTACGAGTAAGCAAAACTCAGCTTTTGAGGGTAGATATAATAGGAGGTGTTTTCAATGAAAACTTGTAAGATTTGTGGTCGTTCTTTTGACGATGAGAACTGTGAGGGCGTTGTTGTCAACGAAGGTACGGATAACGAATATTTTGTTTGCGAGGATTGTGTTCCGGATGAATGCAACAATGGGCATATTATTTCCTGCGAAAATTGTGGTTCGTATTTTACTCCTGATAGGCTGCACGATGAGCATATCGGGGGCTTTACTTTTACCGAATGTCCGGCCTGTGGGAAAGATGTAGTGGAATGCGTATCACGAGAAGAGTTTGAGGAAGAGCATTTTCTTTCTAAATACTCTGTCATTGTCAGAATGGGCAATTATTCCCGTGGATATGTAATTTCTGCGCAGAATCCCGCTGACATGATGAAAAAGTTGATGCGCCGTGCTGAGCTTTGCTCCGCCGCCGAGATCTCATATTCCGAAATTCTTATGGATAAGGATGTGATAAAATGAGCGCCTTTACACTGAGAAATAAAATCGAAGAGTCAAAAGCAATGTATTTAGAGTGTCGCGGAAAGCTTGATTGGCAGTGGACGGACGAGGGACTTCCTTATGCAATCATGGACTATCATAGCTGCGTCGGTTCGGTTTTGGATTTTACGGAAGATGACTGGCAGGCCGCTGAGGAAAATGGATTTTCTCGTGAGGAAGTCATTGCTTTATGCGAAGATCGTGAGGATGAATAAATGACAGAAAAAGATATTGTGAATGTGCTGTATCGTGACGGATATCACGCTGCGGCAAAGCTGATCGAAAAGAAGTCTGAGACAATCGAAAGCAGAAAATCTCTAATGCTGTGGAAAGATGATTTTACCAGTGAAAACAAGTGGAAATCCCTTTGTGCTGCTCTTGACGTTCCGGAAGATACAGTCACGCTGGAGCTGAAATGCAATATCGTAGCAGCATTTCCATATAAAAAATAATTTCAACGGCTGGTGTGCAAAGCTGAAATTTTAGGGGTAGATATAATAGAAAGCCCAAAACAATCATCACAACAACTACTTTCTACTTTAAGGAGGAATCAAAAATGGCAGCAAATGTCGAAACTATGTTTTATGTGCGTGAAAAGCCCTGGCACGGTCTGGGTGTTGAGGTTCAGGAAGCGTTGAATAGCGCTGATGCGCTGAAAATGGCTGGTCTTGATTGGGAGGTCAAGCAGAGAAACATTCAGGTCTGTGGCGGCGCGAAGATCGAGAATTATAAGGCGAATGTCCGTAGCACAGATGGTCGTGTGCTTGGCGTTGTCTCTGACCGCTATCAGATCGTGCAGAATAGGGACGCTTTCAGCTTTACCGATGAGCTGATTGGCGGTGATGTCCGCTATGAGACCGCTGGCAGCTTGCAGAATGGCAAGAAGATTTGGCTGCTGGCAAAGATGCCTGAGCGCGAGGTCGTTGGTGATAAGGTCGAGCCGTACCTTTGTTTCTCCAATACGCACGACGGGAGCGGTTCTATTCGCGTCTGTATGACTCCGATTCGTGTTGTCTGCAACAACACTTTGAATCTTGCGCTGAGTAGCGCGAAGCGTCAGTGGGCAACAAAGCATGTCGGCAATATCGACGAGAAGATGCGGGAAGCGCGTATGTGTCTCCAGCTTGCGGATGCCTACATGGATGAGCTTGCTGTTTGCGCAGATCGTCTTGCAAATACGACAATCACCGATGAACAGCTTGATAAGCTGCTTGACGAGATGTTCCCTGTTGACGATGACGATACCGAGCGCAAGAAGAACAGCGTGAAAAAGGCAAAGGACGAGTTCATGATCTGCTATTTCCGTCCGGATATTATGAAGTTCCTTAATACCGGCTGGGGCGTTGTGAATGCTATGAGCGATATGATTTCGCATTCTGCCCCGCGCCGTCAGACTGGCAGTTACCGTGAAAACAACTGGAACAGAATCATGGATGGTCACAAGATGCTCGACCGCATGACAGAGCTTGTTTGCGCACGATAAACAGTGATTGAGAGCCGCCTATTCGGGCGGCTCTTTTCGTAAAGGGGTGTAATATGGAAGAAAATCGCGTTGTCTGGTTCAAAACATGTTTAGATGCAATTCCGGATAGCTGCAAAGATTGCGCCTGTCACTGGTGCTATCTTCCGTTGAAAAAGCGGAAGTGGGGTTATTCTGATGAGTTGAAAAAGAAATACTTGACTCAGCGGCACGAAGATTGTCCGCTGCATTTGGAGGTTATGAAATGAAGCTTTTCCTTTTGATTCACGAACAGGATACGGATGCCGCTTGGGGTTCGTCTGTCGATCTTTTCTCGGCGCTGGAAGCGGCGCAGGCCAAGATGAAAACTGCTTATGAGAAGACTGTCGAAAGTTGGGATTTCGATATTGAAAATCAAACGGACGATTATTGCTGTGAGTTTTCCGATATGGATGCCTCTATTCGAGACGGTTCTGACGTTGAGACGTGGCGTATCGAAGAAAAAGAGCTTGATGTCAATATCGCCGTCAAGGTTCATGGCGGGATGGTGCAAGCAGTGTATTCCGATGCTGATGTCGGTGTCGAGGTTTATGATCTTGACTCTTCTGATTTTGCGGTGGAAAGCGAGCTGACCGAAACGGAACGGCGTGAGCGCGAGCTTGACAAGCAGATTGCTCAGCCTGGTTGGAGAGCTGTATGGTAAAACTGTCCTGATGAGTCTTTGGAAAATAAGACGAAACTGCCATATTGGGCAGTCGGCAGAAAAGTTATATTCTGGTGGGCAAAAGCCTATTTGAATGGGTAGATATAATAGGAGGCGATAATATGTCGATGCCGAATTTCAATACGATGAGAAATTTTCCTCTCTATGTGAGAGATTTCGTTTCTGAGGTTGATTATTGTCCAGCTTGCAATACATACGGAGAAGATGGTGTGTGTCCGATTTGCGGCGCAGCTACGGAGCGAAAAGTATATCTGGACGAGGTGGCAGCGTTTGAGTTCGCGGAAGAGATGGAGACGCGGTTGAGTGATGCAAATGCAAAGCTTGAATTTCATTCTATTTCAACTATTGGCGGAAAATATTACGGGGTTCAGTTTTATGTGGAGGAAAAGCATGACCCGAATGAGTATGATAATGACGATTGCCATTACTATTTTGATGTATGCCGTAGCGTAGCGATTCGCCGGTATAACAGTGAAATCAATAAAATCAATCGAATTTTGAAAATGCTTGCGAAAGAATATGGGTTTGATGAGGTCTATTGTTCTGCTGTATTTGGAAACGGTGAAGCGATTTATACAAAGGTGGAAAATACACAGCGAGCGCGTATTGTTCGCGCCATAAAAGAAATTGCGTGATGGAGGGATTACGATGAAATCAAAATGCCTGACTTATACCGTGGAGCTTACACGAGAAGAAATAGACACTGTAACGACAGCGTTAAATAGCGAGTACAAATTCTTGAAAGAAAAATATACAAATGCGCGTCAGCAGAATGCTGCGGAAGTATATGATCGCATGGATGAGGCGCGTACTTTGCGGAATGATTTCGCAAGGCTCATCGGTGTGACTTTTATGGGCGAAGATGCCTAAACGATTCTTGAAGAAAAACAGAAATGATGATATAATGCGGAGGTAACATGAACGGAAACAAGGTGATTCGAGTGACTTTTGGTGAACGGATTGAACAGGCCAAGAAAAAAGCTGAGGAAGAATATCAGGAGAAGCTGGAGCGTTCAAAGCAGTCTGATGTCGATGTAAGAGATTTTTTTGATGACGAAGAGCTTGACCGTATTCTTTCAGATAATGAGTTTTTCAATGGAAAAGTTGCCGATCTGTCGAAGATGCAGCGATATGAAAAGTTAAAGCTTGCGGCTCAGTGGATGAACGATCATAGCATGGAGGTCGTTTGTGTTGACATTGACAAGCCGTCTCAGTCCAGACCGAACGTGGTCGTTTCAATGGAGTTGCGACGTCTCTCTTCCCTTCGTGGACGCGAGTTAAAAATCTTTTCTGCAATGAACGCACTGGCAGACACCGTATTTTTGAGTGGCCTGAAAGATGAAGCTATTCGTTTCAGCTTTGGGATTGAAAGCCTCTGGCAGTAAGGAGAAGTATATGAAAGTCCTATATCCGTGGAAAATGGTTGGCAGATATGCTGATGGTGAAGAGATCGAGGTCGGCGGCTTTGACGAAGAAGATTGCATGACACGTCTAATTTCCATGATAGATAAGCATGGCGATTTAGTCTGGTATTCCGGTGTTTCTGACGAGGATTATATAGCTGGTGAGTATATCGGACGAGAAAACTTCATTTACGATTAACGGAATATAAC
>CAKUNB010000006.1 GCA_934668285.1 uncultured Oscillospiraceae bacterium
CACCAAGACGGTCGTGACCTCGTCGCAGCGGCGCATTGCGGTGGAGATCGGGCGGATCGGGCGGCGCAACGCCTTCCTGTCCGTCGACGGCGGGCGGGCGCTGCGCCTGTGTACCGGCGACCGTATCACCATTACCCGCTCAAAGCACGTAACGCGTCTCGTTCGCCTGAGCAGCAGAGACTTTTTTGACGTTGTGAAAAATAAGTTTAGGTAGGTGCATCTATGAAAGCAGGACGACAGAAGAAAATTTTGGAGCTGATCTCCGAAAAGAACATCGAGACGCAGGAGCAGTTGCTCAACGAGCTGCACGCATGCGGCTACAAGAGCACGCAGGCGACCGTCTCCCGCGATATCAAGGAGCTGCGCATTGTCAAGTCGCTTGACGGAATCGGCGGCTACCGCTACAGCGTGCCGCACAAGCACGAGGTTGAGCATTTCGACGGGCGCTTCCGCGTGATCTTCCGCGAATGCGTCACGTCCATCGACTGCGCGCAGAACCTGATTGTCATCAAGACCATGCCGGGCCTCGGCGCGGCGGCGGGCGCGAACATCGACGCGCTGCACATGCCCTCGGTCGTCGGCACGCTTTCCGGCGACGATACTACACTGGTCATTATGCGCGACAACATCTCGGCGACGGATTTCTGCGACGAAATCCACCGGATGCTCGACTGAGGGAGGCTGCGCCATGCTCCGGCTGCTGCATATTGAAAATATCGCCGTCATTGAGCAGGCCAATATCGTCTTTGAGCCGGGCTTCAACGTGATGACCGGCGAAACCGGCGCGGGCAAATCCATCGTCATCGACGCCATTTCCGCAATTCTGGGCGAACGCGCCTACCGCGACATGATCCGCACCGGCGAGAGCAAGGCCTCCGTCCGCGCGATTTTTGACAATGTAGCGCGTCTGCCGTGGTTCGAGGAAAACGGCGTTCCCTACGAGGAGGAGACGATCGTCCAGCGCGAGATTTATCTCGACGGAAAAAACGTCTGCCGCGTCAACGGAATGCCGGTGAGCGTGAGCCTTTTGAAGAAGCTCGGCATTCAGCTCATCAACATCCACGGCCAGCACGATTCGGCCGCGCTGTTTGACGAGAACTACCATCTGTCCTTCCTCGACGGCTTTGCCTGCGACGCGCCCGCGCTGGCGGCCTATACCGAGCGGTATCAGGCCGTGCAGGCCCTGCGGCGGGAGATCGAGCGGCTTTCCATGGACGAGAGCGAGAAGCTGCGCCGCATGGAGACGCTGAAATATCAGATCGACGAAATCAGCCGCGCCGAGCTGAAGGCCGGCGAGGACGACGAGCTGGAAAGCCGCCGCAAGCTGCTGCAAAATTCGGAAAAGCTCTCCGACGGTTTGCAGGAGGCCAACGCCTGCCTCGACGGCGGCGAGGGCACCGACGGCGCGGCAGAGCTGCTGGGGCAGGCCGAGCGGGCGCTGGCCAAGCTGTCGCGCTACGACGACTCACTGGCCGCGCTGCACGATACGGTGGCGGACCTGATGTATCAGGTGCGCGACATGGCCGAGCAGGTCGGCGACCGGCTGTACGCCCTGTCGTACTCCGCCGACGAGCTCGAGCGCATCGAGGAGCGGCTGGACACGATCCACCGCCTGCGCCGCAAGTACGGCGCGGACTGCGCGGAGATTCTGGCCTATCTCGAGCGGGCAAAAAACGAGCTGGACGAGATCGAATTTGCCGACGACCGGCTCGAACAGCTGCGCGGCAAGCAGAAAGCTGCCGAGAAGGCCGCGTGGGACGCAGCGCTGGCGCTGCGGGACGTGCGGAAAACCGCCGCCGCCGCGCTGACGGAGCGGGTTCTAAAGGAGCTGGCCGATCTCGATATGAAGCGGGTGCAGTTTGCCTGCGAATTTACCGAGACGGAGCTGACGCCCCTCGGCGCGGACGCTGTGGCATTTTATATGTCTGCAAACCTCGGCGAGTCGCTCAAGCCGCTCAACAAGGTCGCCTCCGGCGGCGAGCTGGCGCGCATCATGCTGGCGCTCAAGAACGTGCTGGCCGAGCGCGACCATGTGCCGACGCTGATTTTTGACGAGGTGGACACCGGCGTTTCCGGCCGCGCCGCACAGCGCGTGGCGGAGAAGCTGCGCTCCGTCTCCCGCAGTAAGCAGGTCCTGTGCGTGACGCACCTGCCGCAGCTGGCGGCGCTGGCCGACACGCACCTGCTCATTGCCAAGGGCGAGCACGGCGGCCGCACCTTTACAACCGTGACGCCGCTGGACTTCGAGGGCCGCAAGGCCGAGCTTGCCCGCATCATCGGCGGCACGAATATTACGGAAACAACGCTGCAAAGCGCAGCGGAAATGCTGTCTCACTGATGCAATATTTTAATCAGGAATCAGCATCAGAAAGGATGATGTATCATGAAAACCAAGAAATCTCTGCGTCTGCTTGCGTGCCTCCTGCTGGTGGGCCTGCTGGCGGCGCTGGCGCCGTCGGTTGCGGCCATGCCGTCATGGTTCTTCCACGACCACACCGACTGGCACTTTGACCTGACCCAAGAGCCGGACCGCGCCATGACGGTGGAGGAGTACATCGCCCTCGTGCGCGCCTATTCCTACTGGTCGGTCGGCATCGAGGGCACCGCGCCGCGCGACCGCGACGGCGACCTGCCCGCCGACTGGGCTGCCCCGTATGTCTGCGAGGCCGCGAGCTACGGCATCATCGATCCCTCGGAGCTGGACTACAGCGAGCCGATCACCCTCGGCAGAGCGGTTGCGATCATGGTGCACAGCAAGGGCCTGTACGGCTTCAACGCGATCAACATGTATCAGTTCCGCGGCACGTCCGGCCTGACGAACGAGGAGCGCCTGTGCCTGAACACGGCGGTGGACTACGGCATTTTGCAGTACACGCAGAACATGGACGTCAGCAAGCAGCTGCCGCGGCGCGATCTGGAAACCAAATATCTCATTCCCGACCCAACCGACACGCCCACGCCGGTCGTCGGCCAGAAGCGCTGCGCCGAGAACTTCCGCTATTCGATGGGCTTCTTTGAGGACTGCTACAACTCCTACGAGGAGAGCGCACGGCAGGTGGAGCTGCTGAAAAAGAACAGCGCTTCGTTCAATATCGTCACCATCGACGCCATCTACATGATGGAAAACAAGGTCGCCGAGGCGAAAAAGGGCGGCCAGTATGTCGGCGAGTTTATCGAGCACCCGAGCATGGGCGAGCAGGACCCGCAGCTGGAACTGATCTCCTACTGCAAGGAGCAGGGGATCACGGTGCTCGGCGGCGTGATCGTCTACTACGACGACTCCGTCTTCAAGAAGATGCAGGCCGACGAGTCCGTGATGGACGTCGCCGTGCAGGAGCTGGCGGAGATCGTGCAGCGCTACGACCTCGACGGCATCAACTTTGACGTGGAATACACCGGCAACGACTACCGCGCGGTCTATTCAAAGCTGGTAACCAAGCTCTCGCAGCGGCTGCATGCCGACGGCAAGATGCTGATGCTGACCATCGGCGGCTATATGTGGGACAAGGACGAGGCTACGACGATGTATGATTACGACGTCGTCCGCGAGGTGGCCGACCTTGCCACTATCATAACCTATGACGTCAACAGCGCCCTGTTCTTCCGCAACAATCCCAGCGCGCCCTATGGCGAGATCAGCAGCCTGACCTACACCGCGCGTAGCGCGCGCTATGCCGCAAGCGTGATCGGCGCGGACAAGGTGCTGCTCGGCCTAGGCGGCTACGGCATCGACTTTAACCTCAACGACCGCCAGAAGACGCACAATATCACCATGCCCGAGGTATGGGCGCTGCGCGACCGGTACGGCGCGCAGGAGAAGACGACGGACGACGTCGTGGACGACCGCTACTTTACCTACACGGAAAACGGCGAGCAGCACTTCGTCTACTATGAATCGCCCAAGGGGATGCGCCGCAGAGTGGAGCTTGGCGTGAATTACGGCCTTGCCGGTGTGGCGGGCTTCTATATCGGCGGCGAGTACGACAGCATGTTTGCCGATATCGCCAAGCATCTGACCGACCTGCCGTTTACCGACCTTGACCCGTCGCAGTGGTACTACGAGGGCGCGAAGTTTGCCGTTGACAACAAGCTCATGAACGGCATCAGCAGCAGCAAATTTGACCCCGAGGGCACGATGACGCGCGCGATGCTCGTCACCGTCCTCTGGCGCTACGCAGGCTCGCCCGCCGAGGGCGCGAATTCCTTCGTTGACGTTCCCTCCGGCCAGTGGTACACGCAGGCCGTCTCGTGGGCGGCCTCGAAGGGCATCGTCAACGGCACGAGCAGAACGACCTTTGAGCCGGACGGCAACATTACCCGTGAGCAGATGGCGGCGATTCTCTACCGCTACGCCAACTATGCGCAGGTCGATGTCTCTGCGCGGCGGGACTTCAGCAGCTTCCCCGACAGCGGCAGCGTCAGCGGCTACGCGAAGGACGCGCTGAGCTGGTGCATCGCCAGCGGCATCATCAACGGCTCCCGCGAAAACGGTGTCGACTACCTCCTGCCGCAGGGCAACGCTACGCGCGCGCAGGTCGCGACGATCTTCATGCGCTACATCCGCCTTTGCGCAAAGGGATAAAAAACACTTGACAAACGCGGCCGCATTTGATACGATGCCCGCAGAGAACGCAGTGATGGGACGAAGTAGCCGATTTTGCCCACGCAAAGAGAGCCGCCGGTTGGTGTAAGGCGGTCGGGGCGGTCGGCGAAATACCTCCCGGAGCGGCTGGCCGGAACGGAAACCAGTAGGGTCAGACGGGTGCGCCCGTGAGCGCGCAGGGGTTTTTGACCGAACCCGACGAGGCAGCCGCCGCGAGGCCGCTGCGAACCAGAGGTGGTACCGCGTAATTTTTACGCCCTCTGTCCGAACGGACAGAGGGCGTTGTTTTTTAGGAGGAAACAATGAAAGTTTATGACGAGCTGGTCGCCCGCGGCCTGATTGCGCAGGTGACGAACGAGGAAGAGATCCGCGAAATGATCGACAATGGCAAGGCGACGTTCTATATCGGCTTCGACCCGACGGCCGATTCGCTGCACGTCGGCCATTTCATGGCCCTGTGCCTGATGAAGCGCCTGCAAATGGCGGGCAACAAGCCCATCGCCCTCATCGGCGGCGGCACGGCCATGATCGGCGACCCGTCCGGCCGCACCGACATGCGCTCGATGATGACGCGCGAAACGATCGACCACAACTGCGCGTGCTTCAAAAAGCAGATGGAGCGCTTCATCGAATTCGGCGAGGGCAAGGCACGGATGGTCAATAACGCCGACTGGCTGCTCAAGCTGAATTACGTGGACTTTATCCGCGACATCGGCGGCTGCTTCTCGGTCAACAACATGCTGCGCGCCGAGTGCTTCAAGCAGCGCATGGAAAAGGGTCTGAGCTTCCTCGAATTCAACTACATGCCCATGCAGTCCTATGACTTCTACTACCTGTTCCAGCACTACGGCTGCAATATGCAGTTCGGCGGCAACGACCAGTGGAGCAACATGCTCGGCGGCACCGAGCTGATCCGCCGCAAGCTCGGCAAGGATGCGCACGCCATGACCATCACGCTCCTGCTCAACTCCGAGGGCAAAAAGATGGGCAAAACCGCCAAGGGCGCGGTCTGGCTCGACCCGAACAAGACCTCGCCGTTCGACTTCTACCAGTACTGGCGCAACATCGACGATGCCGATGTCATGAAGTGCATCCGGATGCTGACCTTCCTTCCGCTGGAAGAAATTGACGCGATGGACAAATGGGAGGGCAGCGAGCTGAACAAGGCCAAGGGCATCCTCGCCTACGAGTTGACCAAGCTCGTCCATGGGCAGGAGGAGGCCGAGAGGGCCAAGGCGGCGGCGCTGGCGCTGTTCGGCGGCGGCGCGGACGACGCCAACATGCCCACCACCGAGCTGACCGCCGCGCAGCTCACGGACGGAAAAATCGCGATTCTTGACCTGATGCTGGCCTGCAAGCTGGCCCCGTCCAAGTCCGAGGCCCGCCGCCTCGTCCAGCAGGGCGGCGTGTTCGCCGACGACGAGAAGGTCGCCTCCATCGACGTGACCTTCACCGCCGAGCAGCTCAAAGCCGGCGTCAAGCTCCGTAAGGGCAAAAAGGTCTACCACAAGGCAATTCTTGCCGAATAAAAACCAACCGGCTCCCGAGGCTTTTTCCTCGGGAGCCGGTGGCTTTATTATTCGTCCTGCAGGGTTTTGGCGTATTCGGAGGGCGAGAGGCCGAAATTGTCCTTGAACTGGCGCGAAAAATGGTGAATCGTGGAGTAATGCAGCAGCGCGGCAATCTGGGTCAGGTTGTGCCGGCCCTCGCGGATGAGCGTCTTGCTCTCCTCGAGCTTGACGCGGCGGATATATTCGCCGGGCGAAATGCTCAGCTGCCGCCGGAACAGCGCCGTCAGATGCGACGTGCTCACGCCGACCTCCTTTGCCACCAGCTCCACGGAAAGCCGGTCATAGACATGGTCGGCGATGTATTGCAGGGAGCGGCTGATGAGCTGATTTTCGTTGTGCAGCGCCAGCGGCGTTTTCAGGCGATCCCTCCGGCCGCCGCTGTCGCGCAGGATGTCCAGCAGCAGGAGCTTGAGGTTGCAGCGGATGAAATCGCCGCTGTAGGCGTCGTTCTGCTCGGTCTCGCGCAGAACACCCTTCAGCAGCGCCGCCTCCGCTGAGGACAGGTCGATCACGCGGTCGGCCAGCGGCAGCGGCAGGTCGCTTTCCAGATCGAAGGCAATCGTCAGAAAGCGCACGGGCGCGTCCAGCTCGGCATACTGCATGTGCCACTGGTTCGGGCCGAACAGCATGAGCTGCCCCTGCTTGAGCGAGTAGCCGCTGCCGTCGACGACGCAGTGCAGGCGGCCCCGATCCACGTAGGTCAGCTCGTACATCGAGTGCGCCTCGCCCTTGAACAGGAAGCCGCTCTCTTCCTCGTGGTAGAACAGCGTGTAAATTTCGCCCAGCCGCAGGCAGTCACCGATTTTGAGATTGTCCGCGGCGGTCAGCGGCTGCGTCCGCTCGAGCGCGGCGGCCTTCGGACGGGACAGCCGGACGGAGCACTCCTGCTGATACGGCACGAGGGCAAATTCCACCCCGGCTGCGAGGCAGACCGGCTTATCCAGATAGAAAAATGCGGCTCGCTGCGCGTCACGGACGGCCAGCACGGTCATGCCCTGCTCAAAGTCCAGGTACAGCGGCTCCGTGCAGCGCTGAAAGTACGGTTCTCCGGCGGTGTAGCGGCAGACCGCCTCGGCCCAGTCCTCCCCCTGCGGGAAGCCGCGGTTGGGCAGGCGGTCGCGCAGAATGCGGCCGTAGCCGGTAAAGGTCTGCCGGTTCAGATTTTCAATCAAGGCGGTGTCTCCTTTTCGTTTCGCTTTCCGTCAGGTAAACAGGCGGTCGGGATACTGTCCCTGCGCGTGCAGGGCGGCAATGGCGGTCTGCACGTCGGGAAGATCCTCGCGGTAGGTCACGCCGTACCACGCCTCGTCGGTGTGCAGCACGCGCACGCTGCCCAAGCCCTCCTGAATCTGCAAGTTCGCGACCGTGGGAAGGAAAAATTCGCATTTCAGGGGATTATCCGGCAGATTTTCCCGCAGGAAAACCGGGAAGCGGCGCTCCAGCTCGTCAAGAATGCGCGGCGTGAAGCCCCAGAAGTTCATCGACACCACCGTGTCGCCGGAAAGCGGCGTCCAGTGCTCGCCGTCGTCGGTGTAGGCCGCGTCGTCGCCGCGCTTTTCGATGCACGTGCGCTCGGTCACGCCGGTGAGCAGCCCGTTTTTCGTTTCGCAGATGCCGCGTGCCATCGTGCCGTTGGCGGTCATGGCGTTGCGCAGGCGGTAGCCGACCATGGCGTACTCATTGTCCGCGTGCGGCTGGCGAAAGAAGTCGGCCAGCGCGGTATAGGCGCCGCGGCCGTAAAAATCGTCGGCATTGATCGCGGCGAAATCGCCCGCGATCTCGTCCTTTGCGCACAGGATCGCGTGGCCCGTGCCCCACGGCTTCTGCCGCCCCTCCGGCACGGAGAAGCCTGCGGGCAGGCGGTCGTTCTCCTGATAGACGTAGACCACCTCGATGTGCCGCTCGACGGGCCGCAGCAGACGGCGGAAATCCTCGTCGATGGCATGCTTGATAATAAAGACCACCTTGCCGAAGCCGGCGGTGATCGCATCGTAGACGGAATAGTGAAGAATGCTGTTGCCCTCGGCGTCGACGGGGCTAATCTGCTTGAGTCCGCCGAAGCGGCTGCCCATACCCGCTGCCATGACGACCAGCGTGGGTTTGTTCATGAAAGCACTTCCTTTCGCAATGTGTCCCGTTATTATAGCAGAAGCAAAAATAAACTGCAACAATTTCAGATATTTCTTTGCAAAAATGTTGACACCGCTGCCAAAAATGGGTAGGATGAAAAGGAAAGGGGGAATGCAGCATGGATCCAATATACGTTACCGGACACCGCAACCCGGACACCGACTCCATCGTCTCGGCCATGGCCTATGCGGCGCTGCGCAACGCATTGGGAGATCGGGAATATCAGGCCGCACGCCTCGGCCACGTCAGCGACGAAACGCAGATGGTGCTCGACCGCTTCGGCTTTACCGCGCCGGTGTGGATCAAGACCATGCGCACGCAGGTGCGCGACCTTGCCTACGACACGCCGCCGGTGCTGTCCTCGGCGGTTACGGTCAGCCATGCGTGGTCGCTTCTGACGGCGGACCGCACCGTCGCCGCCCTGCCGATCACGAACGAGGACGGCACGCTCTACGGCATGCTCTCGGCGGGCGACATCGCCGCCAGCGACATGCACTCCATCGAATGCCCCCATGTGGATGAGATTCCGGTGTTCAACCTTCTGAGCGTGCTCGAGGGCCGCATCCTCAACGACGCGGGCAATCTGATCGACACCATCGGCGGCAATGTGAGCATCGCCCTGCCGCAGAGCTGCGAGAATCTGCTCTTTTCCGGGCGGGACAGCATCGTCGTCGTCGGCCAGCAGCCGGACATGATCCGCCGTGCGCTGGAGCTTGGCGTCCGGTGCATCATCATCTGTCAGGCCGAGCTGCCGGAGGAGCTGCGCTCGCATCCGGCCGAGACGTGCATTATTTCCACGCCGTTCGACGCCTACCGCGCGGTGCGGCTGATCTATCAGTCGCTGCCCATTTCCCGCATCTGCCACACCGACTCCATCGTCTGCTTCCATCTGGACGATTTCGTGGACGACGTGCGCGAGGCGATGCTCAAAAGCCGCTACCGCTGCTATCCCATTCTGGACGAAAACGAGCGCGTCGTCGGCACGCTGTCGCGCTATCACCTGATCCGCCCGCGCAGAAAGCGCGTGGTGCTGGTCGACCACAACGAGGCGGCGCAGTCCGTGCCGGGGCTGGCGCAGGCCGATATTCTGGAGATCATCGACCACCACCGGCTGGCCGACATCCAGACGGGGAATCCCATCTATTTCCGCAACGAGCCGGTCGGCAGCACGACGACCATTATTGCCTCGATGTATCAGGAAAAGGGGCTGATGCCCTCGGAGAAGCTGGCCGGTATGATGGCGGCGGCGATCGTTTCGGACACGGTTATGTTCAAATCGCCCACCTGCACCCAGCGCGACCGCAACATGGCCGAGCGCATGGCGCGCATTGCCAACGTCTCGCTCGACGAGCTGGGCCAGCAGATCTTCTCGGCCTCGTGGTCGGACGACAAGACCGCCCGCGAGCTGATGATGGCGGATTTCAAGGATTTCCACATCGCCGGTCACAACCTCGGCGTGGGGCAGATCACCTGCGTCAACTCCGCACACATCCTGGAGCGCAAGACCGAGTTCCTCGCGGAAATGGAAACCACCATGAAGGAAAAGCACTACGACATGATGCTCTTGATGCTGACGGACGTGCTGCTTGAGGGCACGCAGCTCATCTATCTCGGCGGAGAGGACACCATTCGCATGGCCTTCTCTCAGGATGCCAAGCGCAACACCGTGTTCCTGCCCGGCGTGATGTCGCGCAAGAAGCAGATCATTCCGGCACTCACGGCAATGTGGGGCTGATTTTTGCGGATAGCTTTTGCGTTTTTCGCCGCGTTGTGCTATAATTATGACAGCGGATCGCATCCGGTGCGCCGCATCCTTGTGCAAGGAGGAAACCATAATGAAATCTATTATCACCATCAGCCGTGAGTTCGGCAGCGGCGGACGTACCGTCGGCCGGCTGGTCGCCGAACGCCTCGGCTACGCCTTTTACGATCATGAGCTGGTCAACGAGGTTGCGCGGCGCTGCGGCTTCTCCCCGCGCTTTATCGAGGAGCACGGCGAGTACGCCAGCGCAAGAAGCAGCCTGCTGTTTTCCATCGCGACCGCCGCGCAGACGCCGGACACGCTGTCCATGTTCGACCGGCTGTACATCGAGCAGATGAAGTTCATCGAGGAGCTGGCAGAGAAGGGGAACTGCGTCATCGTCGGCCGCTGCGCGGACTATATCCTGCGCGAGCGCAAGGACTGCCTGCACATCTTCATCCACGCGGATATGGAAAGCCGCGCCAAGCGCATCGTCGAGCAGTACGGCCAGAGCGACAAATCGCCGGAAAAGCGCCTTGCCGAAAAGGACCAGAAGCGCAAGGTCTACTACAAGAACTACACCGGCCGCGCATGGGCGCAGGCCAAGAATTACGACATGTGCCTCAACAGCGGCGTCCTCGGTGTCGAAACCTGCGCCGAGCTTGTCGTCCAGGCCGCGAAGAAGTAAGATGGCCGCAGCCTTCGCCATGGCCGAACGTTTTGTCATTGTGTTCAAAAACGGACTGCAAAATTTGTAAAAATTAGCAATAGAAAAAGCCTTGCGTCAGCAGGGCTTTTTCGATATAATAATACCGTAATTGAAGATTGGTAGCTGTAACGAAGTGCTTAGCGCACGGGCTTGTAACTATCACTCAGGTATTCTTGAGTGGAGATGCGGAACGGGAGTTCTGCGTCCCCATTTTTTGTTTATTCTAAGGAGGTCAACGTCATGTACATTCTCGCAAACGGCAAGCTCATCACCCGCAGCCAGACGACGCCCTATCTGCCCGACGGCGGCGTGGTCATCGACGGCACCAAGATCAAGGAGGTCGGCAAGACCGCCGATCTGAAGGCGAAATACCCCGATGCAGAGTTCATTGATGCCAAGGGCGGCGTGATCATGCCTGCGTTCATCAATGCGCACACCCACATCTATTCCGCCCTCGCCCGCGGCCTGTCCATCAAGGGCAACAACCCCACGAACTTCTTTGAGGTCCTCGACGGCACGTGGTGGGCCATCGACCGCAAGCTGACGCTCAAGGGAACAAAGGCCTCCGCCGATGCGCTGTATCTCGACTGCATCAAGCAGGGCGTGACGACGATCTTCGACCATCACGCATCCTTCTGCGAGATTCCCGGCAGCCTGTTTGAGATCGCCAAGTCCGCCAAGGAATTCGGCATCCGCTCCTGCCTGTGCTACGAGGTCTCCGACCGCGACGGCGAGGAGAAGTCCATCCAGGCCGTGCAGGAAAACGCCGACTTCATCACCTACTGCGAGAAGGAAAAGGACCCGATGCTCGCCGCAATGTTCGGCGGCCACGCCCTGTTCACCATCTCCGACAAGACCTTTGACCGCATGGTCGCCGCCAACAATGGCCGCACCGGTTATCACATCCATGTCTCCGAGGGCATGAACGACGTGTACGACTCCCTGCAGAACTACGGCCGCCGCCCCGTGCAGCGCCTGCACGACCACGGCATTCTGGGCGAAAAGACCATTCTCGGCCACTGCATCCATGTCAATACCGCCGAAATTGAACTCATTAAGAACACCGGCACCATGGTCGTCAACAACCCCGAGTCCAATATGGGCAACGCCGTCGGCACCTGCCCGGTGCTGCCGCTTTACAAGGCGGGCGTGCTGCTCGGCATGGGCACCGACGCTTACACCAACGACATGATCGAGTCCATCAAGGTCGCGCTTCCGGCGCAGCGCCAGAACGCCTGCCTGCCGAACGTCGGCTGGTGCGAGGTCACGGACATGCTCTTTAAGAACAACGCCCTGATCGGTGCGAAGTACTTCCCCGACAAGCTCGGTGTCCTCGAGGCCGGTGCAGCGGCGGACGTGATCGTCATGGATTACAAGCCGTACACCCCGTTCTCCGACGCGAACATCGACGGCCACATCATCTTCGGCATGACCGGCCGCCAGTGCCAGACCACCATTGCCAACGGCAAGCTCCTCATGAAGGACCGCGAGCTGGTCGGCATCGACGAGGAAGCCGTCAACGCCCACATCCTCGAGGAGTCCAAGAAGCTCTGGGGCGATCTGAACCACTGCACCTACGACGCCAACGGCGAGTGCTGAAAAGACCGAGCTTCAAAGAAATCACCCCCGCCTGACCGAATACGACTATACCCAAAACGGCCATTACTTCGTCACGATCTGCACCAAAAATCGAAGGAACTTGTTGAGCAACGTTGCCGTAGGGCGGGGTGCCGTTTGCGCAGCCGTCAGCGACGAAGGAGCGCTACGGATGCGGCATACCCCTTGCGGGTACACCCCGCCGCTGGTACAGCTTACCCCACTCGGTAAAACGGTGGATAAGTTCATCCGCAGTATCCCGCAGGCCTATCGTGATGTCGCGGTCGAGGCGTATGTCATTATGCCGAATCATGCGCACCTTTTAATTTCTCTCGAACTCCCGCCGGATGCATCACCGGAAGGTACAAACCTTTCGGAAGCTGGCGGCGGGGTGAGGGCACCCCGCCCTACGGAGCATCCGAAAATCGATGCACATCCCGTTCCAATACAGTCGCGGACCTCGCTGCACACGGTCGTGCGGGGATTGAAATCACTGGTCACGCGGGCCTGCGGCTATTCGATTTGGCAAACATCCTACTATGACCACATCATCCGCAGCGAGGCGGATGAGCTTCGGATACTGGAATATATCCAAACGAACCCCGCCCGTTGGGCGGAGGATGAATACTACCAAACTTAGGAGGTTCTCTCATGTCTGAAAGAATGTACCCAATTCCCTTTAAGGACCTGATGCGCTGGATTATCACCGAGCGCAAAAACTCCGGCGAGATTTTCGGCATCCACACCGAATACAAGGCCGACCCGGCCAAGACCCTGCCGATCTTCGGCGAAAAAATTGAAACCCCGTTCGGCCCCGCCGCCGGCCCGAACAGTCAGCTTGCGCAGAACATCATCGCCTCCTACGTCGCGGGCGCCCGCTTCTTCGAGGTCAAAACCGTCCAGAAGATGGACGGCGAGGAGCTTGCCCGCTGTGTGCCGCGTCCCTGCATCCTTGCCGACGACGAGGGCTACAACCAGGAATGGTCCACCGAGCTTGAGGTCGGCCAGGCACTGAACGAATACATCAAGGCGTGGTGCGCCCTGAAGGTCATGGCGAAAAAATGGGGCTACGGCGATCCTGACGGCTTCGTGTTCAATATGTCCGTCGGCTACGATCTGGAGGGCATCAAGGGCGAGAAGATCGACAACTACATCGAGTCCATGAAGGACGCGACCCGCGCGCCGATCTTTGCCGAGTGCAAGACCGTTCTGACCGAGCTGTTCCCCGAGGAGGCGGAGTTTATCGCCGCCATCTCCCCGCGCGTTTCCCGCTCCGTCACCCTCTCAACGCTGCACGGCTGCCCGCCCGATGAGATCGAGCGCATCGCCTCCTACCTCATCACCGAGAAGAAGGTCAACACCTTCGTCAAGTGCAACCCCACCATCCTCGGCTACAAGGATGCGCGCAATATCCTCGATTCGATGGGCTATGACTACATCGTCTTCGACGACCATCACTTCAACGAGGACCTGCAGTGGAAGGACGCCGTTCCCATGTTCGAGCGCCTGCAGGCGCTGGCCGACAAGAGCGGTCTGGAATTCGGCCTGAAGCTGTCGAACACCTTCCCCGTCGATACCACCCGCGGCGAGCTGCCGAACAACGAGATGTACATGTCCGGTCGTTCCCTGTTCCCGCTGACGATTGAGATGTGCCGCCGCATTTCCACACAGTTCGGCGGCAGGATGAAGATCTCCTTCGCCGGCGGCGCGGAATTCTTCAACTGCGACAAGCTGCTGGCAGCGGGCATCTGGCCCATCACCGTCGCCACCACCATCCTCAAGCCGGGCGGCTACAACCGCCTCGTCCAGATGGCAAAGAAGGTCGAGGGCATGGAGTTCAAGCCCTTCACCTCCACCGACACCGAAGCCATTGCCAAAATGTCCCTCGAATGCCGCACGGACTACCACCATGTCAAGCCCGTCAAGCCGCTGCCCTCCCGCAAGAACGAGGAGCGCGTGCCTTGGATGGATTGCTACATTGCTCCCTGCAAGGGCGGCTGCCCCATCGAGCAGGACATCCCCGAGTACATCGAGCTGTGCAAGAAGGGCCTGTATAACGAGGCGCTCGCGCTCATCACCGAGAAGAACGCCCTGCCGTTCATCACCGGCACCATCTGCGCCCACCGCTGCATGGGTAAGTGCTCGCGTAATTTCTACGACGAGGCCGTCCAGATCCGCGCAACGAAGCTCCTCGCCGCCGAAAACGGCTACGACGCGCTGCTCGCGTCCGTGAAGAAGCCCGCCAAGGTCGAGGGCAAAAAGGCTGCCATCATCGGCGGCGGCCCGACCGGCATTGCGGCGGCTTACTTCCTCGGCCGCGCCGGTGTGGAGTGCACGATCTTTGAGCGCACGAACGCCCTCGGCGGCATCGTTCGCCACGTCATCCCCGAATTCCGCATCAGCCACGAGGCCATTGACAAGGACATCGCCCTCATGCAGGCCTACGGCGCGGAAATCCGCCTGAACACCGAGGCCCCCTCCGTCGAGGAGCTGAAAAAGCAGGGCTACACTCACATCCTCTATGCCGTCGGCGCATGGAAGCCCGGCAAGCTCGATATCCCCGGCAATGTCCGCGGCGTTATCGGCTGGCTGGAGGAAATGAAGGCCGGTAAGGGCGGCAAGCTCGGCCACGTCGCCGTCGTCGGCGGCGGCAACACCGCCATGGACGCAGCCAGAGTCGCAAAGCGCGCAGGCGCAGCCTCCTCCACGCTGGTCTATCGCCGCACGAAGAAGTATATGCCCGCCGATGCTGAGGAGCTGGAGCTGGCAATTGCCGACGGTGTGGACTTCCTCGAGCTGGTCGCGCCCGTCGAACAGAAGGACGGCAAGCTGATCTGCAACAAGATGGAGCTTGGCGCACCCGACGCTTCCGGCAGAAGAAGCCCCGTTTCCACCGGTGAGACGGTCGAAATCCCCTGTGACCTCGTCATTTCCGCCGTCGGCGAGCAGGTCGATGCCGACCTGATGGCGGCCAACGGCATTGAAATGGGCCGCAAGGGTCCCGCGTTCCAGACGAACGTCGAGGGCGTTTACGCCGCAGGCGACTGCCACCGCGGCCCCGCCACCGTCGTTGAAGGCATCGCCGACGCTGCGAAGTTTGCGGAGATCGTGATCGGCAAGAAGCACACCTACGAAATTCCCGATGCCGCCTACCCGACCATGGCCGAGGCCATTGCGAAGAAGGGCATCCTTGCTATGGCGAAGGACGTCAAGTGCGAGGGCGAGCGCTGCCTCGACTGCAACACCGTCTGCCAGAACTGCGCCGATGTCTGCCCGAACCGCGCCAACGTCGTCATCCGCCTGCCCGACGGCCGGACGGAAATTCTGCATGTCGACCGGATGTGCAACGAGTGCGGCAACTGCACCGCCTTCTGCCCGTACAACGCCCAGCCGTGCAAGGATAAGTTCACCCTGTTCCAGACCGAAAAGGACATGGACGATTCCAAGAACTTCGGCTTCTGCTTCCTCGAGGGCGGCAAGATCCGCGTCCGCCTGTTCACCGAGCAGGTCTGCGGCGCCGACTGCGCCGGTCTGCCGGAGGACATCGCCCTGTTCATCCGCACCGTCCGCGACGCGTACAGCTACCTGTACTAAGCCAAACCAACTTCGGGACTGCCCCAACCGGGGCAGTCCTTTTTTCTTGCAAATCCTGACAATTCATGGTATGCTATAGCAAAATTGATGTCCCGCTGCTGACACCTCCCTCCTTGTCTGTAGGGCGGGGTGCCCCCACCCCGCCGCGAATTCCGTATCGGCTCCCATGGCACGCCGTAGGGGCGGTCATCGACCGCCCGACCCCGCGCCGCAGCGCGCGTCTCGATATGGTTTGCAGCCAAATCGAAGCTGTCAGTCTGCCCTACGCATCGAACGGAGCACTGCACGGCGATACGATGGTGCCAGCAGCGGGCGCTCAATGAGCGCCCCTACGGCGTAAAACGATGATTTTTTGCATGCCGTTAGGCACACCATTTATGGAGGTTTGAAACATGAACAACATCGGCCCCTTGTTGCGGCGGGAACGGTTGGCGCGGCACTGGAGTCAGGAGGGGCTGTGCAAGGGGATTTGCGCGGTTTCGTATCTGTCCAAAATCGAGCAGGGGCAGGTCGAGCCGTCGGAGGAGATTTGCCGCCTGCTGTTTGAGCGCCTTGGTCTGCCTTCGGAAGAGGACAGCCCGGCCCTTCGGGAGGCCGCGAAGCTGCTGCACCAAATGACGGATCGGCTGTTTCTGGGCGACACGCCGGGGATGTATGCGATGGAGGAGGCCTTTGAGGCGGCGCGTCCGCTGCTGTCGCGCAGCCGCTATGCCGCGCAGGCCGACCTGCTGCATGAGGCGCTTCAGCCTATGGGAACGCCGCTCCCCGCCGCGCTGGAAAGCGGCCTCGACGAGCGGCTGCTGGCGTATCAGCGCATTTTGCAGGGCCGGTACGACGAGGCGCTGCGCCTGTACCCGCACGCGTTTACCTATTGCAGCGCCGGAAACGCCGCCTACCAGCGCGGCGATTACCGGACGGCCATCGAGCTGCTGCGCCACGCGCACACGCTGGCTGCCGAGGACGATGCGGTACATTTAATGCTGCAAAGTCATGCCTTCTTAGGTAACTGCTACTGCAACGAGCTGCGCCTGCCGCAGATGGAGCGGGAATACGCCGCCGCGCTGCGTTTAGCAGAGCTGTTACACGATACCAGCTTGGCCGACACCATTCGCTACAACGCCGCCGCCGGACAGCTGGAAATCGGGCAGTACGACGCGGCCTACGCCTATTTTTCCGCGCTGGAAAACCCCGGCCGCATGGCGCTGCACAAGCTGGCCATCTGCTGTGAAAAGCTCGGCCGCGTCGACGAGGCCCGCGCCGCGCTCGCGCGGGCGCGGGCGGCGGAATGCGATTTTCCCGTCGCGCCGCTGTCGCAGCAGATTTGCGATATCGTCGCCTTTCGCCTCGAGCATGCGGACTATTTGCAGCGCGAGGACTACGGCGCGCTGCTGCTCGGCTGCTTCCGAACGATGCGGAAATCGCTCCCCGCGGGCTACGCGTCGTTCCACCTGCCGTGGGTGCTGGAATGGTACACGGCCAACCGGCGTTATAAGGAGGCCTTCGAGCTGTCGCAGGAGTTTTCCGAAAAGTATTGATTCAATCCGCATTTACCGGTAGTTTTGAAGAAAATTTTCTCAAAACTACCGGCTATTTTTTACTTCTCCTGCGTGCTACAATAGTGCCGAGGTGAGAAAAATGAAGCAGACCCTTTGGACCAAAAATTTTACGCTCGTGACCGTGGCGACCTCGCTTGGCATGATCGGCGGCATTGCGGGCGGCTTTGCGCTGTCGTTTCTGGTCTTTGACGAAACGGGCAGCACGCTGGCCGCCGCACTCATCGTCGCCATTCAGCTCGTGCCGACGTTCATCCTGCCGCTGTTCCTCGCGCCGTGGATGGACCGCCTGCCGCGCAAACCGTTTCTGGTCGGCGGCGACCTCGTGAACGCCGCGCTCTACACGCTCATGGGTGTGTACCTGATGTTTTTCCGCTTTTCCTATATCGGGTATCTTGCCTATTCGCTGCTCCTCTCGGCGCTCGGGACGGTCGATGAGCTGGCATATAACAGCATTTATCCGAAGCTCATTCCGATGGGCATGGAGCAGAAGGGCTACGCTGTTTCGTCCATGCTCTATCCCGTCATGCGCGTGCTGCTGATGCCGGTTTCTGCTGTCCTGTTAGAAGTGTTCGGTGTTTCGTGGCTGCTTGTCATGCAAGGTGGCCTTTCGCTGGCGGCAGCTCTAATTGAAAGCCGCATCTGCGTCCACGAGGAAAAGCGCCTCGACGAGCGCGGCTACAGCTTCCGCCTCTGGCGCGAGGACATCCGCGAGGCCGCGCAGTACCTCCGGAAGGAGCGCGGGCTGCGCAATATTTACGGTTACATGGCATTTACCAACGGCGTCGCGGGCGGCTACGGGCCGATTCTGGTTGCGTTTTTCCGCACCATGCCGGGCTTCACGGCGGCGATGTATTCGCTCTTCTCCGTCGCGGAGTTTCTGGGCCGGACGGTCGGCGGCGCGGTGCAGTACCGGCTGAAGCTGCCGCCGAGGAAGAAATTCTCCTTCACATTTTTCGTCTACCAGTTCTACGAGACGATGGACATGACGCTCCTCTGGCTGCCCTACCCGCTGATGCTCGCCAATCGCGCCGCGGCGGGCTTCCTCGGCACGAACAGCGCGACGCTCCGACGGGCGGCGGTGCAGCGCTACATTCCCGAGCAGCTCCGCGCGCGCATCAACGCCTTTGAAAACATGCTCATCATGGCAGCGACGAGCGGCCTATCGCTGGCCGTCGGCGCGCTGGGCGAGATCGCGGACTACCGCGTCTGCCTGACCCTCTGCGGTGCGGCCTCGATGCTCGTCTGCTGGCTGACCATCTGGCGCTCCCGCAAATCCGTTTGCGCCGTCTACGAGACAGTAGAATAAGCCTAAATCCACGCGGAAAGTGCCGTTAAACGTCGCATGGGCGCTCATCGAGCGCCCGCGTGCAGGCGGTGTCGATTTAGTGAGTAGTGAATAATATGATAGGTGTGCCTTTGGCACGAATAAAAAATCCGCTGCGGCGGGGGCGGGCGCTCGATGAGCGCCCCTACGGAGTATAACGATACTTTTAACATTTACACGAAACGTGAAAAAGCGCCAAGTGCCTGCACGGCTGATACTGATTCTTGATTAAAAATTTAATCAAGAATCCCGTGTGCTGCGCACACGCGCATCGTGCGAACGCACGATGCGCCGTCTCATGCAGAATCTGACGCGCCTTTGGCGCGATAAAAAGCTTTTCAAGCTTTTTAACAGATTCTAGTATGAGTAGTTTTTTGACGTACTCAAACGCGCTGCCCCTTTGGATGGGGCAGCGCGTTTTTGGGTCAGCTCATCATGTTGGAAATGCCCTGCTCCATGGAATCGACCGCCTCTTGTGCGGTCTTGCGGACCTTCGACTGCTGCGGCAGCATCAGCGCCGCCGCGCCGCCTGCGACCATGCCGAGACCCAAGGTCAGCAAAAAGCCCTTCACCTGCATCGTACATCCTCCCTTCCAATAAACTTGCCGAATCCGGCGGTTTTAGCTTTCCCGCCGCGGAGAAAAACTTGCAGAAGCGGCGAAATTGTCGAAAAACGTCTTTTCCGCCAGCGTTTTTTGTGGTATAATTGCCGTATTGAAGGAATTCTATGCACAGGAGGTTTTTTCCATGTCCTTTGACGTTTTGCAGGAACAGATTCGCGCGGTAAAAAACCCCGTGATGCTGGGGCTGGATCCGTATCTTCCCATTTTGCCGCAGCACATTTTACGCGACGCTTACGAGGAGCACGGCCAGACGCTTGCCGGTGCGGCGGCGGCCTACTACCGCTTCTGCACGGAGCTTCTTGACGCGCTATGCGGCATGATTCCGGCGGTGAAGCTGCAAAGCGCGTGCTTTGAGGCGCTTGGCGCGGACGGCATTGCGCAGATGCAGGCGGTCAGCCGCTACGCGAAAAAGCTGGGCTTCTACGTCCTGATCGATTCGATGCGCGGCGACGTGGGCAATATCGCGGAGATTTACGCGCAGGCGATGTTCGGCGAGGTGCCGGTCGGCGAAACATCGCATAAGCTGTATGACTGCGACGCGCTGACGCTCAATCCGTACCTCGGCAGCGACGGTGTCAAGCCTTTCCTGCCGTACTGTAAAAAGGACGGGAAGAATATTTTCCTTCTGCTCAAAACCTCAAACAAATCCTCCCGCGAGGTGCAGGATCTGCTCTCGGGCGACCGCGTGATCTACACGGCCATGGCCGACCTTGCGATGCGCTGGAGCACGGGCCTGTTCGGCCGGAACGGCTACAGCCAGATCGGCGCGGTCGTCGGCGCGACCTTCCCGCAGACGATGCACCTGCTGCGCGAAAAATACGACCGCCTGTTCTTCCTCGTGCCCGGTTACGGTGCGCAGGGCGGCACGGCGAAAAACGTGCGCTTTGCCTTCGACCGCTTCGGCCACGGCGCAATTATTTCCGCCTCACGCAGCATCCTCTGCGCGTGGCAGAAGGCCGGCAGCGACGGCACGGACTACCTTGACCATGCCAAGGCGGCGGCGGAGAAAATGCGCCGTGACATTTCGAAACTTGTGGTGATTCTATGACGACCGTTTATCTGATCCGGCATGCCGAGGCGGAGGGCAACGTGTTCCGCCGCCTGCATGGCCAGTATAATTCTAACATTACTCCGAATGGCCTACGCCAGATCGCGGCGCTGGCTGAGCGCTTCCGCGACGTGCAAATTGACGCGGTATATGCAAGTGACCTTAACAGGACGCGGGTCACGTCGGCGGCGATTTACGTTCCGAAAAAGCTTCCGCTGCACACCGACCCGCGCTTCCGCGAGATCAAGTGCGGCGTCTGGGAGGACACGCCCTTCGGCCAGTTCGACCGGCTGGACCATCAGAGCAGCTATGACTTTTCCCACCATCCGCACCGCTGGCATGCCGAGGGCAGCGAGCGCTTCGCCGACTATACCGGCCGCTTTCTCCGCGCGCTGGACGAGGTCGTGCGCGAAAACGAGGGAAAAACCGTTGCGATTTTCTCGCACGGCATGGTGCTGCGCGGCGTGCTGCAGTCGCTGTTCTTCCCCGAAAACGAAGCCGCCGTGCCGCACAGCGAAAACACCGCCGTTTCCCGCCTGCGCTGGGAAAACGGCGCGTACACGCTCGACTACCTGAATGACGCGTCGCACCTTCCCTATGAAATCTCTACGGTCGGCAAGCAGCGCTGGTGGCGCAGCGACGAAACGAAGGATTTTAATCTTTGGTACCGCCCTGCAGAGGACGCAGACGCGGCGTTTCTGGCCGCGCTCGGCTTCACCCCGCAGGCGGGGCAGCACGTCGAGCTTGGCATGCTTGGCGAGGAGCCGATCGGCGTTGTAGCAACCTCATATTGCGATAATAAAGCCACTTTAGATTTTATCGGCGTAACGGAGGCGCAGCGCGGCAAGGGCTTTGCGCCGCAGCTGCTCGGCGAGGCCATCTGCCCCCTGCGGACGCGCGGCGCGGCGCGGCTGACCGCCGCTCCGACGGCGCACCCGGGCGCCCTGCGCCTGCTGGAGCGCTACGGCTTTGACCCCGAAACGCGGGCGCTGGAGCTTGCGATTGACACGGAAAAATGCGTATCCTGCCTGAGCTTTTCCTGACGTTCGCGCGGATCGGCCTGTTCACCTTCGGCGGCGGCTACGCCATGATCCCGCTGATCGAGTCCGTCTGCGTGGACAAAAAGCACTGGCTCACGCAGGAGGAGCTGCTGAACATGACCGTGCTGGCCGAGTCCACGCCCGGGCCGATCGCCATCAACTGCGCCACCTACACGGGTTATCAGCGCGCGGGCTTCCCCGGTGCGCTGGCGGCGACGGTCGGCGTAATTCTTCCGTCCTTCGCCGTGATCTACCTGATCTCGATGTTTTTGGAGAATTTCCTCGCGCTGACCGTCGTGGCCAACGCCTTTCGCGGCATCAAGATCGCCGTCGGCGTATTGATTTTTAACGCTGCGCTGCGTATGCTGAAAAAGCAGCGGCGGGACTGGCTTTCTATTGTAATTTTAAACGCCTCTGCTGCTGCCGTATTATGCAGCAATATATTCTCTTGGGGTCTTTCGTCGATCCGGCTGATGCTGGCCGCTGCCGCCGTCAGTCTGACGGCCTTCGCGCTCGGCCTCGCGGCAAAACGGAGGAAGGGGCTATGATCTATCTCGAGCTGTTTCTCGGCTTTTTGAAGGTCGGTTTTTTTACCTTCGGCGGCTCCTACGGCGCGATTCCGCTCATCCGCGACGTCGTCCTGTCACACGGCTGGCTCAGCGACGAAACGCTGACCTATATGATTGCCGTCAGCGAGAGCACTCCCGGCCCGATCATGGTCAATATGGCGACGTACATCGGCAGCCGGCAGGCGGGCTTCCTCGGCGCGCTGGTCGCGACGGCTGCCGTGGCGCTGCCCGCGTTTGCGGTCATCCTGCTGCTGACGGCGCTGCTGAGATCCGCAATGAAGAACCGCTGGGTGCAGGCGGCAATGAACGGACTGTCTCCCTGCGTGGTCGGCATCGTGCTTGCTACGGGTCTTTACCTCCTGCTCGAGGGCTGCCTCGGCGCGGTCCGAGCGCCGCAGCCCGATCTTCGTGCCCTCGTTCTGACTGTGGTTTTGCTGGCTGTTGGCCTATTATATCGTAAGCTAACAAAAAGGACGCTCTCTCCCATTGCCCTCATCGTCCTCGCCGCCGTGTTAGGTGCGGGAGTATACGCCATTTAACAATGACGCTATCGATTCTGCCCGTAGGGCGGGCTGCCCCAGCCCGCCGCGTGCAGGCAGTATCGATTAGTGAATAGTGAATAATATAATTCGGTGTGCCTTCGGCACGGATTAAAAAATCCGCTGCGGCGGGGAGCGGGCGCTCGATGAGCGCCCCTACGGCGTATAACGGGGCTTTTTACCATTCAACCAAGCCAATGAAAAACCGTTAGTGCCTGCGCGGCGCGATGTGGGCATCGCGCCCTACGCAAAGTATGACCTTGGGAGCAATAACGCAGTCTTGCTGCAACATGCCTCGCGGGCGGCGGGGAAGCAATCACAAAGGAGTATTCTATGGAAATTTATGACCGCCGGACGGGCGAGGTGCGGGCGATCCCTGAGGTCGGCGCGGGCGCGATCCGGTTTACTTACGGCACCGTCCTCGGGCGGCTGCTGGCCAAGGGAATTCTGTGCCGGAAATTCGTTTCGAACGTGTACGCCGCGTGGCAGAAAAGCCGCCTTTCGCGGAATAAGGTGAAGCGCTTTATTGCGCAATATCACATTGACGTTTCCGACTGCACGGCGGCGGAATTTTCCTGCTTCAACGACTTTTTCACCCGCCAGAGGAAGAATTATGTAAACCTGACGGCAGAAAACGAGCTGCCCGCGATTGCTGACTCCAAGCTGCTGGCGCTGCCCATCGGCGAGGACGCGGTGTTTTCCATCAAGGGCGTGCCGTACACGACGGCGCAGCTTCTGGAAAACGAAGCGCTGGCGCGGGAATTTGCCGGCGGCACCTGCCTGATCTTCCGCCTCGCGCCGGAGGATTATCACCGTTACGTTTATCCGGATGGCGGCACACAGGACGCGACCGTCCATATCCCCGGCGTGCTGCACACGGTCAATCCCATCGCGGCCGATATGGCCGTCTACCGCCGCAACACCCGCGCCTACACCGTCCTGCACACGGCGCACTTCGGCGCAATGGTGCAGATGGAGGTCGGCGCGCTGCTCGTCGGCAAAATCATCAACCACACGGAGCAGCCCGGCGCAATTGAAAAGCTGGGCGAAAAGGGCTTCTTTGCCTACGGTGGCTCGACCGTTATTTTGCTGGCAAAGCGCGGCGCGATCACGGTCGACGCGGACATTCAGGAGCAGTCCGCGCGGGGCGTTGAGACGCTGGTTCGGCTGGGCGAGCGCGTCGCACAGAAGGAGGACGCATGAGCTATCGTTATTTTCAGAATCAGGACTGCGAATATTTCCCCTGCCACGCGGGGGCCGACGTGGAAAATTTCAACTGCCTGTTCTGCTTCTGCCCGCTGTACGCCCTCGGCGAGAAGTGCGGGGGCGGCTTTGTCTATACTGAGCGCGGCATCAAGGACTGCTCGGCCTGCCTTTTTCCGCACAAAAGGGAAAACTACGATACGATTTGCGACCGTTTTTCGGAGATTGCGGAAATTTGCAGAAAAAAACAAAAATAGGGCTTGCATTTTTGAAAAAAATCGATACAATAATATCGACAAAGCGATGCTGCAGGGAGTAGGAACAGTGCGTTAAGTACCGATCGGATGGGAGGTTGCCGTCGGGCGAAGGCGTTTTCGGATGCCGCGATACTGTTACCGCAACCGCCTGGCAAGACGCCCGATGATTCTTGGCGTAGCATCGCGCATATTTTCAACCTCCTCCAAATCTAAGGAGGAATTTTTTATGTCCAAGACCCGTTTCCCCGTCCGCCGCATCGCGATTGACGCGGTGCTCATCGCCATGTACTTCGGCCTGTCGCTGCTCTCCGTGGAGATCGGCGGCATCAAGCTGACCTTCGCCTCGCTGCCGACGCTGATCTGCGCCATGCTGTTCGGGCCGGTCGACGGCTTCCTCGTCGGCTTCCTCGGCGCCTTTATGGAGCAGATGATCAAGTACGGCTTTACGGCCACCACACTGCTGTGGGTGCTGCCGCCGGCCATCCGCGGCCTGTTTGTCGGCGTGTGCGCGCTGCTGCTGAAGAAGTACATGTCTGTCGATGCGATCCTGTCCACCAAGCGGCCGTATGTCTACTTCGTCGTGACGCTGCTCTCCGGCGCGATCGTTTCCACGCTCAACACGCTGGTGTATTACGTGGACGCGAAGATGTTCGGCTACTATGAGTACCACATGATCTTCGGCGTATTCTGGCTCCGCATCGCGTCGGGCCTGCTTTCGACGCTGCTGATGGCGGTCGTCGCGCTGCCGGTCGTGGCCGCGCTGCAGCGGGCAAATTTTGTTCCACATAAGAAGGCGAGAGCATGAACGTTAACGAAGCACTCAATTACATCCATTCCGTCTGCTGGAAGGGGTCGATTCCCGGCCTTTCCCGCACGCAGGAGCTGCTGCGGCGGCTCGGCGACCCGCAGAAAACACTGAAATTTATCCACATTGCCGGTACGAACGGCAAAGGCTCGACCGCCGCAATGCTTGACTCCATTCTCCGCGCGGCGGGCTATCGTTCGGGCCTCTATACGTCGCCCTACATTACCTGTTTCAATGAGCGCATGCAGGTCAACGGCGAAATGATCTCCGACGAGGAACTGGCCGAAATTACTGAGCAGGTCAAGCCCCATGCCGAGGCCATGGCCGACCATCCGACGGAGTTCGAGCTGGTTACGGCCATCGCGATGGTCTATTTCGCGCGCCACGCCTGCGATATCGTCGTTTTAGAGGTCGGACTCGGCGGCGAGCTGGACTCGACGAATGTCATTGACACGCCCGAGGCCGCTGTCATCTGCAACATCGGCTACGACCACATGGAGGTTCTCGGCGACACGCTGGAGAAAATCGCAAGCGCCAAGGCCGGTATCATCAAGGGCGGCGACGCGGTCATTTACCGCTGCGCCGACTCCGTCGAGGCCGTGTTTGCCGACCGCTGCAAGGCGACCGGCGCGGCGCTGCACAGGGCGGACTTTGACGGTTTGCATCTGGTTCGCAGCAGCTTTAAAGGACAGATTTTCGACTGCGGCGCGCGCAAGGCGCTGGAGCTGCCGCTGCTGGGGCAGCATCAGCTCAAAAATGCCGCCGTCGTGCTGGCCACGGTCGACGTCCTGACGAAAAAGGGCTGGAAGATTTCCGAGGCGCAGCTCCGCGCCGGTCTGAAGACCGTTTCGTGGCCCGGCCGCTTTGAGCTGCTGCGCAAGGATCCGGTGTTCATCGTCGACGGCGGCCACAACCCGCAGTGCATCGAGGCGCTGGCGAAGAATATCGCCGACTATCTGCCCAATATGGAAATTACCGGCCTGACCGGCGTGATGGCCGACAAGGATTATGCGGATATGTACCGCATCGTTGCGCCGTATATCACGCGCTTTGTCACCGTTACGCCCGGCAATCCCCGCGCCCTGCCCGCCGAAAAACTGGCCGAGGCGCTGGCGCGCTACGAAAAGCCCGTCACCGCCTGCGCCACCGTGGCCGAGGGCGTCCGGACGGCGATTGCCCAGACCGCCCCGACCGGCGCCGTCGTCGCCTTCGGCAGTCTCTACATGGTCGGCGACATCCGCGCCGCTGCACGGGCGGACTGACCGGAAGCAGCCATTACGCAGTGCAAGCCCGCCTCGGAGCCGCTCCGAGCCGGGCTTTTGC
Organism: uncultured Oscillospiraceae bacterium; assembly: GCA_934668285.1. Classification (GTDB taxonomy): domain Bacteria; phylum Bacillota; class Clostridia; order Oscillospirales; family Oscillospiraceae; genus JAZOXB01. The sequence continues at coordinate 26,232 of CAKUNB010000006.1, forward strand.
GCTGCTTTGCCAACATTTTTTGGAGGAATTGATGCCATGACACGCGACTTGACAAGGGGGCCGGTGCTGCGATCCATGCTGCGCTTCGCCGTCCCGATGATTCTCGGCGATCTGCTGCAGCAGTGCTATAACATTGCAGACACGCTGATCGTCGGGCGCGTGCTCGGGCGCGACGCGCTGGCGGCGGTCGGCTCGTCGTTCACGCTGATGACGTTCCTGACCTCCGTGCTGCTGGGCCTGTGCATGGGCAGCGGCGCACTGTTTTCCATCCGCTTCGGCCAGCGCGACGAGCAGGGACTGCGGGAAAATCTCTGCGCATCCTTCGTCTTTACCGCTGCTGCGGCGGCTCTGCTGACCGGTGCGGCCTTTGCCTGCCTTGACCTGTTACGGAGTTTTTTACAGGTGCCGACAGAGGCCGTCTGGCGGGCGATGCGGGCGTACTTGTTTGTCATTTTCTGGGGAATTCCCGCGACGTTTCTGTATAATTTCTTCGCGTCCTATCTGCGGGCGCTCGGCAACTCGCTGACACCG
>CAKUNB010000007.1 GCA_934668285.1 uncultured Oscillospiraceae bacterium
AGGCTGCCGCTATCGCACAGGTGGCTGTTACCTATAACAAGACCACCAAGGAAGTGACCCTGACGCCCGAGGTCAAGCCCGCCATCACGAGGGATGAAAACAACAAGAAGGTCGCCTGCAAGGGCTTCGAGATCGACACGGCACTGGCCGCAAAGCTCCTGCCCTATGAGACCGAAACCTGGGACAAGTACATGAACATCAAGATCGGCGAGGCTGCTGCGGACTTCTCCGCCGCCGACCTCGGCACCAAGCCCTCGGCGTTCATGGATCTCATCAACACCGTCCAGCTCTGGGGCGCATATGACAACACCGGAAAGAACACCCCGAAGGACGATAAGGACGACAAGCCCGCAATGCTCTCCATCTCCGCACCGCTGACGGTTGGCGACAACCCCAACATCATCCCTGCCGGCGACATCAAGCTCGGCGACCTGTTTAAGCTCTATCGCTTCGAGAACTGGTTCTATCAGATCACGATGACCGGCGAGGAGGTCCATCAGTGGCTCGAGTTCGCCGCCACCAAGATCCAGCTCGACAAGGAGGGTAAGCCCTACGTTTCCTCCCGCGACCTGACCTACTACGACGTCATCTACGGCGAAGGCTTCACCTACACCATCGACTACACCTCCCCGATCGGCAAGCGCATCGTGGAGATGACCTACAACGGCAAGAAGGTCGAGAAGACCGACAAGTTCACGGTCGTTGTCAACAACTACCGCTACAACGGCGGCGGCAACTACGTCATGTGGCTCAACAACCACGGCTGCGACTTCAAGGCCAACGATCCCGGCCGCATCATCTACTCCACCCAGTTCGACATGATCCAGGGCGAGGACAAGGGCCAGGCCCGCACCCTGCTGATGGATTATATCCAGAAGGAGAAGGTCATCACCCCGACCGTCACCTCCACCTGGAAGACCGTCGACAACAACAGCGACATCACCGAAATCTTCTTCACCAACGACGTGCACGGCGCTTATGAGAACTATTCCTATGCCGCAGAGCTCATGAAGTACGGCGACATTATCGTTGACGCGGGCGACAGCATTCAAGGCTCCGTCGCGACCACCCTCACCAACGGCCAGTGCATGGTCGATCTGATGAAGGCCGTCGGCTACGACGTCGCCGTCCCCGGCAACCACGAGTTCGACTACGGTTTTGACCGCTTCCTCGAGATTGTGAAGGGCGCGGGCAATACCCCGTACGTTTCCGCAAACCTCTGGGATAAGACTGCGGACAAGGCGGTCCTCGATGCCTACAAGATCATCGAAGCCAATGGCAAGAAGTTCGCCATCGTCGGCATCACCACACCGGAAACTCTGGTAAAATCCACGCCGACGTTCTTCCAGAACGACAAGGGCGTGTACATCTATGACTTCTGCAACGACACCACCGGCGAAAAGCTCTACACCGTCGTGCAGGCCGCCGTTGACGCCGCCAAGAAGGAAGGCGCGGACTATGTCATCGCCGTCGGCCACCTCGGCATCGACGAGCAGTCCAAGCCGTGGACCTCGACCTCCGTCATTGCCAACACCACCGGCATCGATGCGCTCATCGACGGCCACTCCCACAGCACCTTCACCACCACCCAGAAGAACAAGGACGGCAAGGATGTCGTCGTTGCTCAGACCGGCACGAAGCTGAAAAACGTTGGCCGCCTCGTCATCGGCAAGGACGGCAAGATCTCCGCCGAGCTGCTTCCGGTTACGGCAGACTCCTTCGGCGGCAAGGTCGCGGAAACTGTTAAGAAAATCAAAGAAGAAGTCGATCTCGTCAGCAAGAAGGTCGTCGCCAAGACCGATGTTGACCTGACCACGAAGGATCCCGTCACCGGCGAGCGCGCCGTCCGCAGCGCGGAAACCAACCTCGGCGACCTCTGCGCCGACGCTTACCGCGATCTGCTCGGCACCGATATCGCCTTCGTCAACGGCGGCGGCGTCCGCGCCGACATCAAGAAGGGCGACATCACCTACGGCGACATCATTGCCGTGCATCCCTTCGGCAACACCGCCTGCAAGATCGAAGTCACCGGCGAACAGATCTGGACCGCGCTGGAAATCGGCTCTGCGGCGAACCCCGGCGAGTCCGGCGGCTTCCTGCAGGTTTCCGGTCTGGAATACACCATCAACACCGCCATTCCCACTCCGGCCCGCTTCAATGAGAACAAGGAATTCGTGAAGCTCGAGGGCAAGCACAGAGTTACCGACGTCAAGATCGGCGGCGAACCCCTCGACGTGAACAAGACCTACACCCTCGGCGGCCATAACTACATGCTGCTGCAGTGCGGTGACGGCTACACCGTCTTCAAGGGCTCCAAGGTCCTTGCACAGGAAGTCGCCATCGACAACGAAGTCCTGATCAAGTACATCACCGACACCCTCAAGGGCGTTGTCGCTGCGGATTCCATCTACGCCAATCCGACCGGCGCAGGCCGCATCCACATCGTTAACGACGTCGAGCTTCCGTTCACCGATGTGAAGGAAACCGACTGGTTCTACGAAGAGGTCAAGGAAGTCTACGCGCTGGGCGTCGTCAACGGCATGACGCTGACCACCTTCGAGCCGGAGACCAACGTCACCCGCGCCCACTTCATCACCATGCTCTACCGTCTTGACGGCGAGAAGAAGGTGGAAGACGGCACGAACTCCTTCACCGATCTGCAGAAGGGCGCCTACTACATCGACGCCATCAACTGGGGCGTGAAGCACGGCATCACCAACGGCATCAGCGCGACCGAGTTTGCTCCGGACGAGGACATCACCCGCGAGCAGATCGCCACCATGCTGTTCCGCTATGCGACCTACGCGCAGAAGGCCGGTCTGGATCAGAAGATCGATCTGGCCACGAAGTTCGAGGATGCCGCCAAGGTTTCCGACTATGCCAAGGCAGCGCTCGAGTGGGCCGCCGCGCTTGAGATCGTCAAGGGCGACGAGAACGGCATTCGTCCGCTGGACGACGCCACCCGCGCCGAAGCAGCCGCCCTCATCGTCCGCATCCACGCGGTTGCAGCAAAATAAATCTTCCCGCACCTAATCCCGGGGAGCGGCGCACCGCGCCGCTCCCCTTTTGCGCCTTTTTTCCAAGGCCAACCCTTGCGTAAAGCAGGAAGCCACCCGCGCCGCCAAAGCCCCTAACCTTGCGTAGGGCGCGATGCCCTCATCGCGCCGTCCCCGCGCCGCCGCGCCTCGGCATAAAAAAGATTCCTTGCTTTTTTCGCGGCGAAATGGTACAATAAAGTGTAGCGCGCCGTAGGGCGGGAAATTCCTGCGCTCCGGCGTTTGGAGCTGCGCAATCTGTGGAAAGAGGCGAGCGCTTTGGCAAAGAGAATCACCCGCATCGTACTGACCGGCGGCCCTGCCGCGGGCAAAACCACGCTCATCAGCCGCATTCTGAAGGAATTCAAGCAGGACGACGGCTGGAAGGTCATCACAATTCCGGAAACCGCAACCGAGCTGATCTCCGGCTTCGGCATCAAGCCCTTCGGCAACTGCGTGTCGATGCTGGATTTCCAATACTTCGTCATCGAGGACCAGCTGCACAAGGAGCGGCTGGCGCTGAAGGCGGCGCAGATGGTACCGGAGGAAAACGTCCTGATTATCTACGACCGCGCACTGCTCGACGACAAGGCCTATATCACCGACGATGAGTTCCGCGAGGTGCTCGGCTCCTTCGGCAAAACCGAGGAAGAGGTCATGGAGGGCTACGACGCGGTGCTGCATCTGGTCTCCTGCGCCAAGGGCGCGGAATTTGCCTATAACTTCGGCAACGAGGCGCGCTATGAGCCGCTTGAGGTCGCGCGGGAAAAGGACGATCTGACCCTGCGCGCGTGGTCGCACCACCCGAATCTGCGCGTCATCGACAACTCCGTCGATTTTGAGGATAAAATTGCCCGCGGTCTGCGCGCGGTGTATGAAACCGTCGGCCAGCCGGTGCCGGAGGAGATCTGGCACAAGTATCTCATCGAAAAGCCCGACGAGGCGGCGCTGGTCAAGCGCTACGGCGCGGCCGGCATCGACATGATGCAGACCTATCTGTCCCAGACCAGCCCGAACATCGTCCGCCGCATCCGTCAGCAGAAAAACGGCAGCGAATACCTCTACTTCTACACCGAGAAGCACGACAACGGCGACACGCGCTGGGAAACCGAGCGCCCGATCTCCAGCAAGGAGTACATCCAGTACCTGATGGAGGGCGACGTGAGCATGCACGCCGTTCACAAGGTGAAGTACCGCTTTACTTATCAGGGCCGCCGCTTCGAGATCGACGTCTATCCCTTCTCGGGCGAACGCGCCATCATGCGCGCCGCCCTGCCAGGCAAGGACAGCACGCCGGATGCCCCGCCGGAGATCAAAATTCTCCGCGAGGTCACCGACGATCCCGCCTACCGCAACAGTCAGCTTGCCCGCAACCAGATTCTGTAAGAAAACGCCGCCGCAGAGAGGGCTTCCTCTCTGCGGCGGCTTGTTTTTGATTTAACCGTTGCGGGTCTTCATGAGCTGGCGCATGCGCAGGCCGTGGTCAAGCTCGCGCTTGCGGATGCGGAGGTTCTTCGGCGTGACCTCCAGCAGCTCGTCGTCCGCGAGGAATTCCAGACACTGCTCCAGCGAGAGCACCTTCGGCGTGGTCAGGCGCAGCGCCTCGTCCGAGCCGGAGGCGCGCATATTGGTCAGCTGCTTGCGCTTGCAGACGTTGACGGTCATGTCCTCGTTGCGCGAGCAGACGCCCACAACCATGCCCGCGTAGACCTCGACGCCCGGCCCGATAAAGAGCTGGCCGCGGTCCTGCGCGTTGAACAGGCCGTAGGAGCAGGCCTCGCCGGTTTCAAAGGCGATGAGCGAGCCGCTCTTGCGGCGCTCGATCTCGCCCTTCATCGGCGCGTAGGAATCGAGCACGGAGGACATGATGCCCTCGCCGCGCGTGTCGGTCAAAAATTCGTTGCGGTAGCCGAACAATCCGCGCGACGGCACCAGAAATTCCAGACGGTAGCGGCTGCCGACGGGGGTCATGGACACCAGATCGCCCTTGCGGCGGCCGATCTTTTCAATGACGCTGCCCATTGACGTTTCCGGCACGTCGGCGACCATGCGCTCGATCGGCTCGCAGAGCTTGCCGTCGATGGTCTTGGTCAGGACGCGCGGGGTGCTGACCTGGAATTCATAGCCCTCGCGGCGCATGGTTTCAATCAGGATGGAGATATGCATCTCGCCGCGGCCCGCGACATTGAACGCGTCCGTTCCCTGCTCCGTCACGTGCAGCGAAACGTCCTTCAGAAGCTCGCGCGTCAGGCGGTCGCGCAGGTTGCGGGAGGTGACGTATTTTCCCTCGCGGCCCGCAAACGGCGAATCGTTGACCGAGAAGGTCATTTCAATCGTCGGGTCGGAAATTTTCACAAACGGCAGCGGCTCGACGCAGTCCGGCGCGCAGATCGTGCGGCCAATGGTGATGTCCGACATGCCGGAGAAGGCGACGATCTCACCCGCAGAGGCCTGCTGGATGGGATTCTTGCCCAGGCCGTCAAACTCATAGAGCGCAACGACCTTGCCCTTGGCGACGTGCTCGGGGTCGTGGTAGTCGCAGATGGTGACCTCCTGATTCTGCCGGAGGGTGCCGCGCTCGATGCGGCCAATGCCGATACGGCCGACGTAGTCATTGTAGTCGATGGACGACACGAGCATCTGCACGGGGGCCGTCGGATCGCCGGACGGCGCGGGGATATAGTTGACGATGGTATCGAACAGCGGGTCGAGGTTCACGCCCGTCTCGTTCGGCGAATAGCTGGCCACGCCGAGCCGCGCCGAGCAGAACAGCGTCGGCGAGGCGAACTGCTCGTCCGTCGCGTTCAGGTCGAGCAGCAGCTCCAGCACCTCGTCCATAACCTCCTCGACGCGGGCGTCGATGCGGTCGATCTTGTTGACGACGACGATGACCTTGTGGCCCAGCTCCAGCGCCTTTTGCAGCACGAAGCGCGTCTGCGGCATGGGGCCTTCGGCCGCATCGACCAGCAGCAGAACGCCGTTGACCATCTTCAGAATGCGCTCGACCTCGCCGCCGAAATCCGCGTGGCCCGGGGTGTCGACGATGTTGATTTTTGTTCCCTTATAGTGCACAGCGGTGTTCTTTGCAAGAATCGTGATGCCGCGCTCGCGCTCCAGATCGCCGGAATCCATCACGCGGTCGACCACCGCCTGATTTTCGCGGTAGATGCCGCCCTGCTTGAGCATTTCGTCGACAAGCGTGGTTTTGCCATGGTCGACGTGGGCGATAATTGCGATATTACGAATATTTTTCTGTTCAGCCATTGCGATCTGTCCCTTTCCGAGCGGCACTTGCCGCTGATTCATTTGATATGAGTTCACAATAGGAAAATATACCACATTTTCGCCGTTAATGCAATAGAAAATCTGCAATTTCGCAAGGATACCGGCAAAAACCGCCGACGGACGGCGAGGGAATTGACACCGGTACGGAAAAATGATATGATGGAGGTCAGAAAAGCGCCCCGTGTCCCGCGTTCCGTGCGGGCGGCAGCGCTTCGATGGGAGAATTCTATGAAGCGTTTTATCATTTTTGTCCTGCTGCTCGTCCTGCTGCTGACGCTCGGCGGCTGCCAGGAGCACCACACCGCCGACGGCATTCCGGAGGAGCTGGTCACCTTCCTCATCGCCATGGTGCCGGTCATCGAGCTGCGCGGCGCGATTCCCTACGCGCTGGCGGCGGGCATTTCGCCGTGGCTGGCGTTTCTGCTGAGCGTGCTGGGCAACATGGTGCCTGTGCCGTTCATTCTGCTGTTCATCCGCAAAATTCTGGACTGGATGAAGCAGTACCCACGCCTGCGGCCGGTCGCCGACTGGGTAGAGGTCCGCGCCGCCGGTAAGGGCGCGCGGGTCAAGCGCTCGCAGGTCATCGGCCTGTTCATCTTTGTCGCCATCCCGCTGCCGGGCACCGGCGCGTGGACGGGCGCGCTGATTGCCTCGCTGGTCAACATGCGGATGCGGCGGGCTATTCCGGTGATTTTCCTCGCCGTGCTGACGGCGGGTCTTATCGTTACATTGATTTTGCAGCTCGGCATTACGGCGCTGAGCTTTCTGGTCGGCTGAGGAGGGCACAGATGAAACGCGAGGGCTACATTTCCTGGGATGAATACTTCATGGGCATTGCGCTGCTGGCCGCCAACCGCAGCAAGGATCCGAACACGCAAGTCGGCGCGTGCATCGTTTCGCCGGAAAATGTCATCATTTCCACCGGCTATAACGGCCTGCCGAACGGGTGCAGCGACGACGACTACCCGTGGGACAGCGGCAAGTATCCCTTCGTCGTGCACGCCGAGCTGAACGCCATTCTCAATGCGGGCGGGCGCTTGCTGCGCGGGGCCAGAATCTACGTGGCGCTGTTTCCGTGCAACGAGTGCGCCAAGGCCATCATCCAGAGCGGCATTTCGGAAATTTTATACCTCTCGGACAAATACGACGGGACGGAGATGAATCTCGCCTCCAAGCGCATGCTCGACTCCGCCGGCGTCCGCTACCGCCGCCTGACGACAACGCTCGACACCCTGACCCTGAATTTTCGGGTGGAAAAATAAAACTCTCCGGTCTTGTCATTGCGATGTCGCAGCTGTAAGGCGGCAGAGCCGCCAACAGCTGCGACATCGCAATGACACGCAGGGTAGTTTTTCGACAAGCTGCCGCCGTCCCCGTTCGGGGACGGCGTTTTTATCATAAGGTGCAGGCGGCCTCGTAGAGGGGTGCGGCGGGGTCGTAGCCTTGGGGAAGATAGCGGACGGAGGAAATGCGCGGGCCGGAGACGCCGTATTTCGGGCTGTAGCCGAACAGATTGATGTACTGCTCCAAGTCGCCGCGCTCGGCCTCCATCGCCCGCAGCACCTCGACCGTCGCGCGGACGTCGTCGATGGCGCGGTGAGAATTCTGCACGCGGTCCTGCAGGCCATAGGCCTCAATGGCGTTGCACAGCCGGTGCGGATAGGAGCGGCGGTCGCGGTAGACCGTCAGGAGATCGAGCTTTGGCTTGTCCTTGAGCAGCCGCGCGTCGCCGTGGCGGCTCAGCAGATGGTAGAGAAACAGCAGGTCAAACTGCGCGTTATACGCAGCAATCATCGTGTCGGCCGTCAGCAGCTGCGCCAGAATCGAGCAAATTTCCTGCTTGGAGATGCCCTCCTCCAGCAGCATTTCGTCGGTGATGCCGGTCAGCTCCGTGATTTTCGGCGGCAGCTTGCGGTCGTTCGTCGTGCGGACAAATTCGTCCACCTCCGCAACGCTGACCCACGCGCCGTCCTGCCAGACGAGCTTTGCCGCGGCAAACTCGATGATCTCGTCGCGCGAAAAGCTCAGACCGCTGGTCTCCGTGTCCAGCACAAGCATGGAAGCGCAATGTGTTTCCAGTCCCATTTTGCACCCTCCTTTTTTCGTTTTTTTATTGTAGCATAAAAACTGGCGGTTGACAAATGCTTTTCCTGCGAGTATACTATGTGCAACCGCATATTGAAACCTTCTTCGGGGGGTCGGATGCTTCCGGCTGAGATTGGGCGAACAGACGCCCTGACCCGCGAACCTGACACGGCTCATACCGTCGTAGGAAAAGAACAATTCCGCACTGCTTTCCGGCGAAGGGTTTGCAAGGCGGAATTTCTGTTTTTTGGGAGGGCATCTTTGATGCAAAACAAAAATCTGCGCGCGCTGTGCGAGTGCGCCATCTTTACCGCCGCTGCACTGGCATTGAGCTATGTGAAGGTGGACGTTGCCGCCCTCGGCGGCTCGATCAGTCTGGTTATGATCCCGCTGGTGCTGTGCGCCATCCGCTGGGGCGTGGGCTACGGCCTCGCTGCCGGTCTGGTGTTCGGCACGCTGAAGTTCTTCATCGGCGGCGGCACAGCCATCAACTGGCAGTCGATGCTGCTGGACTACAGCGTCGCGTATATGTTCGTCGGCTTTGCCGGACTGCTGAAGGGCAAGTCCAAGACCGCATGGCTTGCGGCGGTCATCGGCGGCCTCGGCCGCTTCCTTGTCCACTATGTCAGTGGTGTTACAATTTACGCCATTGTGGAAAACACGACCATTTTCGGCGTGACTACAGCAAATCCCTGGCTGTATTCCCTGCTGTACAACGGTGCTTACATGGTGCCGAACATCGTTCTCACCGCTGTTGCAGTCGGTCTGCTTGCCATTCCCCTCGGAAAGTACCTGCGCCGCGAAGATTTGCGCTAAATTCCTTTACAGCAGGCCGATTTTGTTGTAAAATAATGCTGGAAGCTCCGGAAAGCCCCTTCCGGAGCTATTCCATATTCCCCACAGAGAGAAACGGAGGACTTCGTATGAATTGCCTGCGCTGCGGCAGGACGGTTGCCGACAATGCGACGTTCTGCGACGAATGCCTGAAAACGGTGCGGCTGCCGCTGCAAACGTCGGAGTACCTGAGCGACCGCATTGTCCTTCCGCCGCGGCGGGAGCCGGAGAAGACCGAGTCCCGCGCACCGGAAAGGAAGCGGCAAAAGCCGCCCGAAAAGCAGCCGAAGGTACGTCCGAAGGGTTTCATCCGCGCGATCGTGCTGCTGAGCCTGCTGTGCGCCCTGCTGCTCGGCGCGGCAGGCTATGCCGTGCAGCACTACGGCGACTGGGTACGGGAGAAAAACCGCATCCGCGTCGACCGCGAGGAATATGACCGCCTGAGCGCGCAGCTTGCGCAGGCACAGGCCGATCTGCTCGACGAGCAGGAGCGCAGCAACAGCCTCTGGCAGCAGGTGCAAGCACGCGACGATGAGATCAGCGGCCTGAAGCAGGATCTGAACACCTACCTTGCACAGAGCGCTGAGACCGACGCCGCCGTGCAGGCGCTGCAGGACGAAAATCTCAAGCTCAACCAGCAGCTGCGGGACTATATTGCCGATGTGCGGTCGTTGGAGGGAACGATCAGCCATCTGCGCAGCAGCCTGCAGACCGCGCACGACGAAACGGCGGCAATGCAGGAAAAGGCCGACTTCATCGACGCGCACGTCGTCTTTGTCGAGGACGACGGAACGAAATATTACCACACCTACGAATGCAGCCGCTTTGTCAGGCAGGGCTATTGGATCTTCGGCCGGAACGCCGCAGAGGCCAAGGGCTACATCCCCTGCCCATACTGCCACTGATTCCGGCGCTTGCTGCCTTCCCCACTGAGAGAGAAATGGAGAGAACCATGAAAAAGAAATTGACCCTTCGCGACTACATCTGCGTGGCCAGCATGCTGTTTGGCCTGTTCTTCGGCGCGGGCAACCTGATCTTCCCCGCGGCCCTCGGCCAGCAGGCCGGCAGCCAAGTCTGGCGTGCTTCGGCCGGTATGCTGATTACCGGCGTCGGGCTGCCCCTTCTGGGCGTGGCGGCGCTGGGCATCAGCCGGTCGAGCGGCCTGTATGAGCTTTCGAGCCGCGCGGGCCGCCCCTTCGGCCTCTTCTTTACCTGCGCGCTGTACCTGTCCATCGGCCCGCTGTTCGCTATTCCGCGCTGCGCGACGACCTCCTTTACCGTCGGGCTGGAGGCGCTCTTGCCGGAGAGCGGCCTGCTGTGGCTGTATCTGCTGATTTTTTCCGTCCTGTTTTTCGGCGCGGCGCTGTTTTTCGCGCTGCGGCCCGGAAAAATTCTGACGTGGGTCGGCAAGCTGCTCAATCCCTGCTTTCTGGCCTTTCTCGGCATTTTGCTGATCGTTGCGCTGGCCGCGCCGTCGGCGCAGCTCTCGTCCGTCGCGCCGCTGGGCAAATACGAAGGGCAGCCGTTTTTCAGCGGCTTTCTGGAGGGCTATAACACAATGGACGCGCTGGCAAGCCTTGCCTTCGGCATCATCGTCGTGCAGGTCATCCGCGACCTCGGCGTGACCGAACCGGGCAAGGTCGCGGGGAGCACCGTCCGCGCGGGCATCTTCAGCTGTCTGTTCATGGGGCTGATCTATCTCGCCATCGCCGTCGTCGGCGCGCAGAGCCGCGGGCTGGGCGCACCGGCAGAAAACGGCGGCCTCGCGCTGGCGCAGATCGCGCGGCACTATCTCGGCACCGCCGGTCAGCTCATTCTCGCCGTGACGGTAACGCTCGCCTGCCTCAAGACGGTGGTCGGTCTGATTACCAGCTGCGCGGAGACCTTCGCGGCCATCTTCCCGCGCGGGCCGAGGTACAGCGTCTGGGCCATCGTGTTCAGCGCCGCCTCCTTCCTCATCGCAAACCTCGGCCTCAATGCCATCATCGGCTATTCTATTCCCATGCTGATGTTCCTGTACCCGCTGGCGATTGTGCTGATTCTTCTGTCGCTGTGCGGGCGGCTGTTCCGGCACGACCGCGCCGTCTACGGCTGGACGTTGGGGCTGACCTTTGTGGCCGCCGTGTACGACCTGCTGTACGCGCTGCCGGAGGGCGTGCGGACGCTGCTGCATCTGGACGCGCTGCTCAAGGCCGTGGGCGACGCTCTGCCGCTGTCCGCTCTCGGGCTGGGCTGGGTCTGTCCGGCAGCGCTGGGGCTGGTCATCGGTCTGTGCGTCCATTTCCTGCGAAAAAATCAGGCAAGTCCCGCCTGATTCGCGCCGCACGGCTTGCATTTCGGCGCCATAACAGGTATAATCAGGCTGTCAATGGCTGCGGAGGGTGAAAAATGAAGCGTTATGATGTATTTTTGCAGCTTGCGGTCTGCCTTGCGCTCGGCGGGGCCGTAACGGCGCTGTGGATCTGCGCAGTCATCGGCTTCGGCCTCCACACCACCGTGGGCAAGGAGGCGCTTTACCTCTGGCTGCTGCTGCAGCTGCCGGAGCTTGCGGTCACCTCGCTGCAACGGCGCAAGATGCCGTCTCAAGGTGCGCTGCTGCCGGTGCGGCGGGCGCTGTTCTGCCTCTGGTGCGGCGGCGCGGCGCTGCTGCTGTTCTCGCTGGGCGCGGCGCTGGCCGGTCTGTCCTGCGGCAGCATGTGGGTCAGCCTGCCGTGTACCCTCGGAACGGTGGGCGCGGCGCTCGGCTGGGCCGGGCGGCTGGTCTGCCTCCGGCTTGAAAAAAAGAAACAAAAGGAGCTGAACCGATGAAACGCTGCCGTTTATTTGCGCTGCTGCTGGCGCTGGCGCTGGCGCTGGCGCTCTCCGGCTGCGGCGCGGCACAGTCCGAAACCGAAGAAGCCATACAGGCGCAAACCAGCGAGGGAAGCGCCGGCTGCCTGTTTGAAAACGACGCCTGCTCCTATACGCTGGTAAAGACCAACGAAAATGCGCTCGGCGACTATGTCTGGGACGTCGATCTGGTCAACAAGACCGCGCAAACGCTGGTATTCAGCATGGATTCCGTCTATCTCAACGACTGCAAGCTCGACCCCTATTGGGCAGTCGAGGTTGCGGCGGGGCAGACGCTCCGCTCCGCCGTCTCGTGGGCACGCTCGATGATCGACGCCTGCGAGATGACCAAGCTGGTACGCGTCGACTTCACGCTGACGGTCTATCCACCCGACCAATACGGCGAAAATCTCGCCGAGGAGCGGATTACGGTTTATCCGCAGGGCGAGAGTGAGTATTTTGAGGAGGCGCGGCCCGCGCATGCGGACGACGTCACGCTGCTCGAATCGCTGGACTACGTCGTCCTCGCGACCGGACTGGACACGCAGGACGCTTCGGTCTGCACGCTTTCGCTGTACCTGCTCAACAAGAGCGGGCAGGACGTGCTGTTCCGGCTGGATAATGTAAGGTTCAACGGGCAGTATGTCGATTCGGACTGGATGTCGTCGCTCGCCGCAGGCAAGCGCAGCTTTGAGCATCTTACGTGGCAGCGCGCCGCACTGGAGGCCAAGGAAATCACGGAGATCACCGAGCTGTCCTTCGATGTGCTGGTCTGCTCCGCCGACGGCAGTCAGGTGCTCCGGCAGGAGCACGCATCGCTCACGCCGTAAGGAGGTCGCCATGAAGGTTACATTGAATCCCGACCCCGAGATCGTGCGCACGGTGCGCGAGGGACTGAAGCGGACGGGCGGCTACTGCCCCTGCCGGTTAGAGCGCACGGAGGACACCAAGTGCATGTGCAGCGAATTCAAGGCGCAGCTGGCCGACCCGACGTTTGAGGGCTATTGCCACTGCATGTTATATTATAAATCACGCAAGGATTGATGCTAGAATCTGTTAAAAAGCTTGAAAAGCTTTTTAACAGATTCTGCATGAGACGGCGCAGCGTGCGTTCGCACGATGCGCGTGTGCGTAGCACACGGGATTCTTGATGAAATAGTTTCATCAAGAATCCGTATGAGATAGAAAGGAGCCTTACGCAATGGCGGAGATCACCATTACAACCGAAAATTTTGAAGCCGAGGTGCTGCATGCGGCGCTTCCCGTGCTGGTGGATTTTTATGCCGACTGGTGCGGCCCCTGCAAACTGCTCGCGCCGATTGTTGCGGAGTTTGCGGAGGAATACGAGGGCCGCGTCCTCGTCGGGAAGGTCAACGTCGACGAGCAGCCGGAGCTTGCCCGCCGCTATCAGGTTTCCAGTATCCCGACGCTGCTGCTCTTCCGCAGCGGCAAGCCGGTGGCAAAATCCGTCGGCTACTGCGAAAAGGAACGCCTGATCGCCCTGCTGGACGCAGAATAAAGGATAACGTACACAGCAAAACCGCCAAGGCCGATTTGGTCTTGGCGGTTCTGTTTCTTTGACATGCGTCAGTCCTTCAGGGCGGACAGATTTTTGGCGAAGTATTCTACGCCGGAGTAGAGGGTCGTGCCGGAGATCAGGGCGACATTTACCCACTCGACGACCGTGCTTGCGCCCTCGCCGAGCAGCTCCGTGAAGAACGCGCCGCGCAGCAGCAGCGCAAGGCAGAGGCAGACCATCGTCGTGGCCGTCTTGACCTTGCCGGACCAGCCCGCCGCAATGACCGTTCCCTTCGTCGCGGCGATCATGCGCAGGCCGCTGACGGCAAATTCGCGCGCCAGCACGATCATCAGCGCCCACGCTGGAAACTGCCCCAGCTCGCAGAGCATCGCCATCGCGGCGATGACCAGCACCTTATCGGCCAGCGGGTCGAGGAACTTGCCGAGATTCGACACCTGATTGCAGCGCCGCGCAATCGCGCCGTCCACAAAATCCGTCAGACTGGCAATCGCAAACACCGCAAGCGCCGCATAGCACATCCAGTCGATGCACTTGCTCAGATACATAAAAATCAGAAATACCGGAATCAGCAGCACACGCACAAATGTGACTTTCGTAGCCGTCGTCATGGTCATTTGTTTTCCTCCGCAACACCGATCAGATCGCCATCGGCCGTGCCGGTGATGCGCACGGGGATGAAATCGCCTTCACTTGCCTCGTCCGCGTCGAACAGGACGCGTCCGTCAATGTCCGGAGAGTCGGCGTAGGTGCGGCCAAAATACTTCCCGCTTTCCTCGTCGCGGCCTTCGCACAGAACCTCCATCACCGTTCCGACACGGGCGGCGTTGTACGCGTCCATGATGCCGGATTGCAGCTCGGAGACTAGCTCCGCGCGGCGGACGGCGATCGCCTCGTCGGGGTAGTCCATCTTCGCCGCCGCCGTTCCCTCCTCGGGGGAGAAGGCAAACGCGCCCACGCGCTCGAGCTTATGCTCCCGCAGCCAGTCGCACAGCTCTTCAAACTCCGCCTCGCCCTCGTATGGCAGGCCGGTGATGATGCTCGTGCGGATGACGACGTCGGGGATGCGCTTGCGCAGCTTGTCAAATAGCACGTCCAGCTCCTCGCGGGTGCCGCGCCGGTTCATTTTTTTCAGGATCAGGGGATTCACATGCTGAATCGGGATGTCCATATACTTGACGATCTTCGGCTCGGAGGCGATCACGTCGATCAGCTCGTCGGAAAGCTCGTCGGGGTAGAGGTAGTGCACGCGGATCCAGTGCAGCTTCTCGATGCGGCAAAGCTCGCGCAGCAGCTCCGGCAGGCGGCGCTCGCCGTACAGGTCGATGCCGTAGCGGCTGGTGTCCTGCGCCACGACGATCAGCTCGCGCACGCCGTCGTCGGCCAGCCGCCGCGCTTCATAGAGGCAATCGTCCATCGTGCGGCTGCGGAATTTGCCGCGCAGGGACGGAATGACGCAGTAGGAGCAGCGGTTGTCGCAGCCCTCGGCGATTTTTAAGTACGCGTAGTGGCGCGGCGTGGTCAGCACGCGGTCCACCTCATCCACCGGCGCGTCGATATCGTCGAACTGGCAAACACGTTCGCCGTTCAGCAGCGCCCGCACGGCGCTGACGACGCAGCCGTAGCTGCCCGTGCCGAGCACGCCGTCCACCTCCGGCAGCTCCTGCAAGATTTCCTGCTGATAGCGCTGCGACAGGCAGCCGGTGACGAGAATTTTCCCGATCACGCCCTGCTCCTTCAGCGCACCCATGGCAAGAATGTTGTCGATGGCCTCGCTCTTGGCCGAGTCGATAAAGCCGCAGGTGTTGATGATCACCACGTCCGCGCCCTCGACGGAGGCCTGTAACGTATAGCCCGCGTGCTGCAGAAGATAGAGCATCTGCTCCGCATTGACCTGATTTTTAGCGCAGCCGAGGGAGATCATCCCAATGCGTTTGCCCATAGTTTCGTTCCTTCCTTAGTCCTCTGAAAATTCTTCATCCGGCGCATAGCGCTCCAGCGCCCGCCGGATATCGCTCCACGAATGGCCCCGCCGCAGCAGGGCATCCGTCGCGCGCTTGCATTCGGCGCGGTCGGGGATTTGCCCGCGAAAGCGCCGCCGCAGAAATTCATCGATCGCGTCGTCCTGCTCCGGCAGCGCCGCCAGCGCCTCGTCCCAAAGCTCACGCGGGACGCGCTTTTCAAACAGCATTTGCCGGATACGCGCCGGGCCGTAGCCCTTGGCCGCGCCGGAACGGACGATCTGCGCCGCAACGGCGCTGTCGTCCAGAAGGCGCAGGTCGCTCAGCCACTGTACCGCCTCCTGCGCGTGCTCCTCGCTCTCGCCCTTGCGGACAAGGCGGCGCTCCAGCTCACGCTGCGAAACGGCGCTTGCCGCGACGATGCGCACGGCCCGCTCCTTCGCCGAGGCCAGCGCGCAGGTATCGCGTAGGGACTCCAGCGCCGCCGGAGAAAGCTCCAGACCGGCGCACAGCCGCAGCTCCGTGGCCACGGCGGCCGGAACCGTCAGCCCCGTGCCGTTGTCAAAGCGCACGTGCAGCTTGTCCTTGCCGCGTTTGCTTGGCGCGATCGCCTCAATCTTCATCAAAATCCTCGGCCGAAACGTCTACCGCCTTGCCCGCGGGCTTGGCAACCGCCTTGGCGCGGTTGCTCTGCAGCTCGGCCAGATGGGCGCGGACCTTGGTTTCCAGCTCCTCGGCCAGCTCCGGATGGTCGGCAATGTACTGCTTGGCATTGTCGCGGCCCTGTCCGATGCGCTCTTCGCCGACGGAGAACCAGCTGCCGCTCTTGTTGACCAGCTCGAGATTCACGGCGATATCCAGCAGCTCGCCGAACTTGGAGATGCCCTCGCCGTACATGATATCAAACACGGCCTCGCGGAAGGGAGGCGCGACCTTATTCTTGATGACCTTGACGCGGGTGCGGTTGCCGATGACCTCGCCGCCCTCCTTGATCGTCTCGATCTTGCGCACATCGAGGCGCACGGAGGCGTAGAACTTCAGCGCGTTGCCGCCGGTCGTCGTTTCGGGGTTGCCGTACATGACGCCGATCTTCATACGCAGCTGATTGATGAAAATGACCACGCAGTTCGTCTTTGCGATGGCGCCGGCGAGCTTACGCAGTGCCTGCGACATCATTCTTGCCTGTAAGCCGACGAACGCGTCGCCCATTTCGCCCTCGATCTCGGCGCGGGGCGTCAGCGCGGCGACGGAGTCGACGACGATCACGTCCAGCGCACCGGAGCGGACGAGCGCCTCGGTGATATCCAGCGCCTGCTCGCCGGTGTCCGGCTGGGAGACGAGCATGGAATCGATGTCCACGCCGATGGCGGCGGCGTAGACGGGGTCGAGCGCATGCTCGGCATCGACGAAGGCCACCTCGCCGCCGCGCTTCTGCGCCTCGGCGACGACGTGCAGCGCCAGCGTCGTTTTACCGGAGGATTCCGGCCCGTAGATCTCGATAATTCTGCCGCGCGGCAGGCCGCCGATGCCCAGCGCGGCATCCAGCGCCAGCGAGCCGGTGGGGATCGCGTCCACGTTCAGCTCCGGACGGTCGCCCAGACGCATGACCGCGCCCTTGCCGTAGTTCTTTTCGATCTGATGCAGCGCCGTGGTCAGCGCTTTTTTCTTGTCCTCCGCAGGGGACGGAGCCTCGTAAGCGGGTTTCTTCTGTGCCATAATCAGCCTTCCTCTCTTTTGCGGGCAAGCACGGCCCGAACGATATCGCCGGTGTCGCGCCGCAGTTCTACAATTTCAAAATTCGCCGCCGTCAGCAGCTCGCAGACCGCGTTCTCCTGCCCCATACCGAATTCGAAGCAGAAGTAGCCGCCCGCATTCAGCTGCGGCGTAAAGTTCGTAATAATCGCGCGGTAAAAGTCCAGCCCGTCCGCGCCGCCGTCGAGCGCCAGATGCGGCTCAAAATCCCGAACGGACGGCTCGAGGGTCTTCATCTCCTCGCTCGTGATATAGGGCGGATTGGAGACGATCAGGTCAAACATACCCAGAAAATCCTGCTTGGGCTTGCGCACGTCGATGGGCAGGCAGCTCACACGCCCGGCCAGATGCTGATTCTGCACGTTCCGCCGCGCCACGCGCAGCGCCGCAGGGGAAACATCGCCCAGCGTGACCCGTGCGTCCTTGACGCGCTTGGCAATCGCAAGGCCGATGCAGCCCGAGCCGGTGCAGAGGTCCAGAATGCGCGGATTCTGGTTCAAAAACAGCGCCTTTTTGATCGCCAGCTCCGTGACGACCATGGTATCGTCGCGCGGGATGAGCACATCCGGCGTCACGACCAGCGTCATGTCGTAAAAATCCCATTCGCCGAGAATATACGGCACCGGCTCGCCCTTGAGATAGCGGGAAACGAACGATTCGGTCAGCTCGCAGATCTCCTCCGAGGCGTAAAGCTCCCGGTCGGCGATCATCTGCTCGGCCGTCTTGCCGGAGGCGGCGCACAGCAGCTCACGCGCGACGTTTGAGGCGTTCTGCCCCTCCGTCGGCAGCAGAGCGTGGCGCGCGTCGAGATAGAGATCGGCGTAGGTTTTTACCATTGATCGTCGCCCTCCTTCTCCGGCAGCACCAGCGTCAGTGCCTCGATGCCGACCTCGATCATGGAGTCGTCCGGCTCGTTCGTTGTCAGATATTGCAGCCACATCCCCGGCGCGGACAGCGCACGGGTCAGCCAGTTGTCGTGGCGGCCGACGAGGCGGTTAAATTCATAGCTGATGCCCACCACGATCGGCAGGAGCAGCAGCTTGAGCACCACGCGCAGCAGCGCCTCCAGCACTCTGGAGCCCAGCTCCGGCGTGATCGGCCGCAGCAGCACGGACGCGACGGAAAAGACCAGGATGGAAACGATGATGACCACGAACAAAAAGCTCGTGCCACAGCGCGGGTGGAGGCGGGTCTGCTTGCGGACGTTCTCGACCGTCAGCGGTAGGCGCGCCTCGTAGGCGCGGATGGTTTTATGCTCCGCACCGTGGTAAGAAAAGACACGTTTCATGTCCTTCATCCGCGAAATCAGGAACATATAGGTCAGGAAAATGAGGATGCGCACCAGACCCTCAAGGAGGTTCCGCGCCAGCTCATTCGTGACCCACCGACCCAGAAACGACCCGATCAGCGACGGCAGAATGATAAACAGCGCCACGGAAAACGCCACGCCGAGAATGACAGAGAGCGTAATCAGCACGTTCTGCGCCTTGTCGGATGACAGGCGCTTTTCCAGCCATGCGTCAAATTTCGACTGCGTCTCCGGCGTAGCCTCGTCGTCGTCCTCGGCATAGGCATCAGCAGAGTACATCAGCGCGGAAACGCCGGTCTTCATCGACGCGCAGAAATTGAACACGCCGCGCAGGAACGGAATTTTCCGCACAGAGAAGCCTGTAACATGCTTTCGCGGCTCGATTTTGGTCTTTAAGCCCTTCTTTGTCCGAACGACGGTGGCCACCTTGTCCGGCCCCATCATCATGATGCCCTCAATGAGCGCCTGCCCGCCGATCATTGTTTTGAATTTTTCTTTTTCCATTGCGATCCTTTCCGGTTTCATGGTTTCTGCTAAATCTGGGCGAATGGTGAAACGCATCGTCCCGCGCCGTCAGGCGCACCCATTTTATTATTCACAATTCACCATTCACTAAATCAACGCTGCCCGCCCTACGGACGGCTTTCGGTTGTGTCAACGGTTTTTTTCCTTACGCCCCGGCGGCCGGCAGGCGGATGGTGACGAGGGTACCGCCGCCTTCGGCGTTTTCCAGCGTGAGCGTGCCGTTGTGCATGGTGACGATCTCCTCACACACGGCAAGGCCGATGCCGCTGCCGCGTGCCTTGGACGTGCCCTTATAAAACTTCTTCTTCACGAGCGGCAGCTCCTCCTCCGGAATGCCGGGGCCGAAATCGCGGATACGGATGACGACCTCGCCGCCCTCCATGCAAATCTCCGCCGTAATCCTGCCGCCCTCGCCGCCGTGCTTGGCGGCGTTATCGAGCAGATTCAGGAACACCTGCCGCATTCGGGACGTGTCGCAGGGAATCTCCGGGATGTCCTCGTCGTTTTCGAGGTACTCCAGCGCAATGCCCTCCTGCGCCAGCCGCGAGCCATACATGAACACCGTGTCCTCAAACTCGGCGCGAATGTCGCTCAGCGCGACGTTCAGCGTGAACCGCCCGTCCTGCATCCGCGTGAATTCCAGCAGCTCCTCGACCATGTCGGTCAGCCGCTTGGACTCGCGCAGGATGATGCTCAGGCCGCGCTTTGCGTCCGCCGTGTCCACGCTGCCGTCGGCCGAGAGCAGCGTCTCGCTCCAGCCGCTGATGGCGGTCAGGGGCGTGCGCAGCTCGTGCGACACGGAGGACATAAATTCAGACTGCATCTTCTCCGACTGGCTGATTTTATTGGACATGTCGTTGATCGTGTCGGCAAGCTCTCCGATTTCATCGTCAAACTGCCGCTGGATCTGCGCGCCGTAGCTGCCCGCGGCGATGCGCTTGGCCGTCGCGGTAATCTCCGAAACAGGAATGAGGATGGAGCGCAGATAATACCGGCCACTGATGTAGACGATCAGCAGGACCACCGCGCCCACGAGCGCGACCGTCAGCGTAAACAGCAGAATCTGCCGGTCGACCTTCGCAAGGCTGGAAACATAGCGCAGCACGCCGATGACCTCGCCGTTGGAATAGATCAGCGGGCTGGACACTGCCATGATGCGCTCGCCGGTGGAGGGATTCTTTCCGGTAAAGGCGCTGATTTTCTTTGTTGCAATCGCCTCGGTAATGTCGCTCGTCACGGCCGCAGGCTGCGACACCTGACTGTACGACGAGGCGACGATGCGGTTGTTGGTATCGATAAACTGCAGCTCCATCACGGCCTTGGAGTCAAAGCTCTGCGTGAATTTTGCGCAGGACTGATAGTATTCGTTATAGCTGCGGTTGATGTAGGTCTCAAAGAAGCTGGTGCTGGTGCGCGCCTTGGCCTCCATGCCGGCCTGCATATTGGAATAGTAATAGACCGCCACCGTCAGCGACAGCGCCAGCACGCACAGCAGCACAAGCCCGAGCACGAGGCTCAGCGTATTGCGCAGCCAGCGCCCCTGCAGGCCCTTGACCTTTCGCATTTGTTCTTCTCCTTCCCGCCGCACTTGCAAGAGAGGCTCCGGGAAGCTCCGGACGAATTGACAAGAGCGGGCGGCGAGAGATTTTTTGTCAAGTCGAGATTTGAAAAACGCAGGAATACTTTGTGTATTTCAAGTCTTTCAAAGCAAAGAATTGGCAAAAAATATCCGCCGGACGCCGCAGGCAATTTGTTCAGAGTTTCCCGCTTAAAGTCCCCATTTATAGCCGAAGCCCCAGACTGTAGTAATATAAGTGGGGTTGGCGGTGTTGTCTTCGATCTTGATGCGCAGACGGCGGATGTTCACGTCGACGATCTTCAGCTCGCCGTCGTAATCTCTGCCCCAGACGGCGGTCAGAATGTCCTCGCGGGACAGGGCGCGGCCGGGATTCTGCATGAAAAGCTGCACGATGGCATACTCCACCTGCGTCAGCTTGATGCGGCGGCCCTGCTTTTCGAGCGTGCGGTTGCGGATGTTGAGCGTGAACGGCTCATGGACGATGATCTCCGGATCGGCCTCCGCACCGCCGCCCACGCGGCGGAACAGCGCGTCGATGCGCGCCGTCAGCTCCGCCGGGGAGAAGGGCTTGGTCACATAATCGTCTGCGCCGGTCATCAGGCCGGTCACCTTGTCCATTTCCTGCGTCCGCGCCGTCAGCATGATGATGCCGATGGTCTTATTCGTCGCGCGGATGCTGCGGCAGACCTCGAAGCCGTCGATATCCGGCAGCATAATGTCCAGCAGTGCAACGCCGACGTCCGGATTTTCCTTGAGCTTTTCCAGCGCCTCGGCGCCGGTACCGGCCTCGATGGCGTCGTAGCCCGCGCGCTTGAGGTTAATAACCACAAAGCTGCGGATATTGACCTCATCCTCCAGAATCAAAACCTTTTTCATCTATTTCCCTCCAACTAAACTTCCCAATACTCAACGGCTTTCCCGCTTCCCCTCAGAATCGCCCTGCGGGCGCATGGCGTGATGTCATTTGCGCCGAAATCGGAGTTCCTGCACGCGGGCGCTCAGTGAGCGCTCCTACGGCGTCTAACGATACTTTCTGCGTTCAATCGGTTTCTCCTGTTTTCCAGTCGACGGGGATGGCCTTTGCCATGCTGCGCAGCCGGTCGAGGGTGAGCGCGTAGCGGTCGCTGCCGGATTCGAGCCGTCCGACGAGGACGGTATCGCTCTTTTGCAGCAGCACCGTCCACTGTGCCTCATCCAGCGTCTCCACCGCAGTGGCCGGAAGCGTCCGGACGGAAAACAGCGGCGCCTGCCCTGCGGCGTTCGCGCGCAGGAAGGTCGACTGCTTGCCGCCCCTTGCGGGAGCCTGATCGACCGCCAGCGTCGGCTGCCAGTAGGGAGGAATTTCCAGATACCAGCCGCCGGAATAGTCGTGATAGGTCAGGAGCTTTTCTTCCGTCCGCCCGTCGGGCAGCAGATTGTACCACTCGATCAGTGACTGCCCCTTCGATCCGGCAGACTCCGTCTCGCGCATAGCCGTCAGCCGCGGCAGCTCCAGCAGACCGTCCCGGTCGATATCGCAGCCGTAGACATAGTAATCGCACACCGTTTTGACCTCGGTGTCCGTCGCGTCCGACTGCGCGAAATTGACAAAGCTCCCGTCGCGGAAGCCGAACACATCGGTGACCAAGCTGTCCTCTCCGTAGGCCGAGGCGACAAAGACCGCCGGAACGTCTTTGCACATATTCCCCGCAAGAATTCTGCGAACCGCGCTGGCAGAGGCGGACATCTGCGCCTCGCGCTGGCGCACCATCTGGCCGTCCGACCAGAGATAGAACTCCGCCGTGCCGTTCGCCGTGTCCGCGTCCTGATACAGCAGGAACACGCCCTTCGCGCCGTTGCCGGAAAGAGAGGCAATGGTGAAATTGGTATACGACGCGCTGAACAGCTCCGTCAGCTTCCCGCTGCGCAGGGAGTAGGCGCTGAGAATCTGCGTCACGTTCTCGCCGACGCGCCGCCCGAGGACGATCTCATTGCCGGGCCGGTCGTCCAGCTCGACGTAAAACACCTGATCGAACGCATTGCCCGCGCCGCGGACCTCCGCAACCGGCGCAAACTCGCCGTTCTGCTTATCCAGCACCGTCAGCACCAGCGGCGTCTCGCCGTCCGTTTTCCAGTACAGCAGCGCCTCGTCCTCGCCGTCGCCGTCGAGGTCATTGAGCTGGACGGCCTGCTGATTTTCGCCCGCCGCCGGAGGGCTGTAGGACGCGCCGTCGGGCATAACCGCCTCAATCGCGCTTTGCAGATTATAATAGCTCTCCGGCTGCTTCGGCACTGCGTAAAGGTTCTCGGCAGGCTCGAGCACGCAGCCGCTCAGCAGCGCCGCCAGCCCGAGCGTCAGTGCGGCCAGCATGCCTCGTTTCTTCATCTGCCGCACCTCCCGTTTGTATCCTCACAGTCCGAATATTATACCATAGTTTGTAACAAAAGTGTAGTCTTCCGGTAACAAAATTCACAGATTATTTCAAAACCACGCTGTCCGCGCCCAGCAGCTGCCGCAGCTCGCCGAGCATGTCGTCGCGCACGGCGCATTGCGTCCCGCGCCGCACGCCGCTGTCCGCGTAAAACAGCACCGCCTGCTTGTCGCCGGGGAACATATTAAGGATGGCGCGGGTCTTGCGGTCGGCCGCCGTGTTTTCCGACGGGACGCGCAGATACAGCCGCTGCTCGACCGGCACGGCGACCTGCGCAATGGGCAGGAACCGGTTGACCACCAGCTGCGGTGCCTTCTCGTCGCGGACGGAAATGCGTCCCTCGGCGACAAGCGCGGCGTTTTCCCGCAGATTCTCGCCGGTCTGGCGGATCACATTGGAAAACACCAGCAGCTCGATCGAGGCCGTGTCGTCCTCAAGCGTCACATAGGCCATGACGGAATTATTCCGCGTGGTTTTCATCTTCACGGACTCCACAATGCCCGCCATGCGCACGGTCTGCTCGTCGCGGAACACGCCGTCGCCCTGCTCGAACGATTGCAGGACGCGCACGATCGGCACCACGCCCGTCCCCTTGAGCTGCTTGCGGTACTCGTCCATCGGGTGACCGGAAAGGTACAGGCCGATGGTTTCCTTTTCCATCTGCATCAGGTCGCGCTTGGGCAGCTCCGCAAGCTTCGGCACGGCGACGCTGCCCGCCTTTTCCGTCTCCTCGCCGCCCAGCATGTCAAACAGCTGCAGCTGGCCGGCGATATTGCGCTTTTTGCTGTCGGCCGCCGCATTCATCATCAGATCGTAGGCGTAGAGCATCTGCGCCCGATTGAGGCCGAGGCCGTCGAACGCGCCGCACTTGATGAGATTTTCGACGGCGCGCTTGTTCAGGTCGCTGTCGAGCATCCGGTCGATGAAGTCCTCCAGCGACGTGAATTTGCCGTTAAGCTCCCGTTCGCGCACCATCTGGCGCAACAGGCCACGGCCGATGTTCTTCACCGCGCCGAGACCGAAGCGGATGCCCTCCGGCTCAACGGTAAAGCTGTCCTCGGACGCGTTCACGTCCGGATGGAGCAGGCGGATGCCCATCTCGCGGCATTCGGCGATATAGCCGACCGCCTTGGCGGTGTTGTCCAGCACGCTTGTCAGCAGCGCGGCCATGTATTCCTTGGGGAAGTGGCATTTCAGATACGCCGTGTCATAGGACACCTTGGCGTAGCACACCGCGTGTGCCTTGTTAAACGCATAATTTGCGAAGTCCAAAATATCGCGGTAAATGGTCAGCGCGACGGTTTCGGACACGCCGTTTGCAATCGCGCCGGGGATGCCGCGCTCCGGATCGCCGTAGACGAAGGTCTGCTGCTCGGCCTTGATGACCTTCTCCTTCTTCTTGGAGATGGCGCGGCGCATATTGTCCGCCTGCCCGAGGCTGTAGCCGCCGAGCTTGCGGAAAATTTCAATGACCTGTTCCTGATAGACGATGCAGCCGTAGGTGACCTTCAGAATCGGCTCGAGCTGCGGGCAGAGATACGTAATTTTCTCCGGATGGAGCTTGTTGTCGATGAATTTCGGAATGGAATCCATCGGACCGGGGCGGTAGAGCGCAACGATTGCCGTCAAATCCTCGATGGACTGCGGCTTCATGTTGACGCAGACACCCGTGATGCCCGTCGATTCGAGCTGGAACACGCCCGCCGTCTTGCCCTCGGAGAGCATGCGGAAGCTGTCGGGGTCGTCGTCGCGCACCGTGCGGAGGTCGAAATCGGGGCAGCGCTTGCGAATTTCGCGCTCGGCCTCGTCGATAATCGTCAGGTTGCGCAGGCCGAGAAAGTCCATCTTGAGCAGGCCCAGCTCCTCGATGGTCGTCATGGTAAACTGCGTTACGACCGTTTCGTCGTTTTTCGCCAGCGGAACGTAATCGGATACCGGATCCTTCGTGATGACCACGCCTGCGGCGTGGGTTGACGTGTTGCGCGGCATGCCCTCCAGCGCACGGGCGGTGTCGATCAGCTTTTTCATGCGCTCGTCGCCATCGTACAGCTCCTTGAGCTGCGGCGAGACGCGCAGCGCCTCGTCGAGCGTCATGTGCAGCGTCGTCGGGATGAGCTTGGCGACGGTGTCCGTTTCGGCGTAGGTGAAATCCAGTGCCCGTCCGACGTCTCGTATCGCGGCACGCGCCGCCATTGTGCCGAACGTCACGATCTGCGCCACGCGGTCCTTGCCGTACTTGCGCATGACGTAGTCGATGACCTCGCCGCGCCGCTCCTGGCAGAAGTCCGTATCGAAGTCGGGCATGCTGACGCGCTCGGGGTTCAGGAAGCGCTCGAAAATGAGCGCGTATTTCATCGGATCGACCTCGGTGATGTGCATACAGTATGCCGCGATGGACGCCGCACCGGAGCCTCTGCCGGGGCCGACGGGAATGCCCTCGGCCTTAGCCCAGCGGATGAAGTCGGCGACGATGAGATAGTAGTCCACGTAGCCCATGCGCTCGATGACACCCATCTCGTAGGCCAGCCGCTCGCGGTAGCTCTCCGGCGCGTCGGGGTAGCGCTCCTGAAAGCCTTCGTGGCACAGCCTGCGGAAATACGTCAGCGAATCCGACCCGTCCGGCGGCAGATATTCCGGCAGATGGTACACGCCGAATGTAAATTCTACATTGCATCTGTCGGCAATTTTCTGCGTGTTCTCGATCGCCGACGGATGGTTGGGAAACAGCGCCCGCATCTCGTCCTCGGACTTGATGTAAAACTCCTGCGTTTCAAAGCGCATCCGGTTCGGGTCGTCCACGGTCTTGCCCATCTGGATGCACATTAACACGTCCTGAATATAGCTGTCCTCGCGCGTCAGGTAATGCGCATCATTCGTCGCCACGAGCGGCAGCCCCGTTTCCGCCGACAGGCGGATGAGGCCACGGTTGACCTCCTGCTGCTCCGGAAGGCCGTGATCCTGCAGCTCCAGATAGAAATGCTCCGGCCCAAAAATATCCGCCATTTCGAGGGCATAGCTTTTCGCGCCCTCGTAATCGCCCATGCGCAGGCGGCGCGGAATCGCGCCGGCAAGGCACGCCGAAAGCGCGATCAGACCCGCGGAATGCTGCCGCAGCAGCGCCAGATCGACG
>CAKUNB010000008.1 GCA_934668285.1 uncultured Oscillospiraceae bacterium
ATCGCCGCGCCGCTCGAGCTTTCGAGAAAGATGAAGATCAACCAGCGGCTGGCGAACAGGTAAAGCACGACCAGCGGCAGACACAGGCCCCAGACCAGCTTCAGCCCGGCGCGGAAGCCCGCCTTGATGCGGTCGTATTTCGCTGCGCCGAGGTTCTGCGCCGTGAAGTTCGAGAGGCCGTTGCCGAGCGTCGTCAGCGAGGTGATGACCATGTTATTGAGCTTGACGGCGGCAGAGTAGCCCGCCATGACCGCCGCGCCGAAGCCGTTGATGACGCTTTGAATGACGATATTGCCGACGGAGATGAAGCTCTGCTGCAAAATGCTGGGGACCGCGATCACGGCGAAGCGCCGCAGATGGGCAAAGGAGAAGATTTGAATTTTGCCCTCTGTTTTGATCTTGTTGAAGCGGCGGAACACGACCGCCAGCGCCAGCACGCAGCTCACGCCCTGGCACAGGAACGTCGCCCACGCCACGCCGTCCACGCCCATGCCGAACGCGGTGACGAACAGGATGTCCATGCCGATGTTCGACAGTGAGGAGCAGGCGAGGAAGATAAACGGCGTTTTGGAATCGCCAAGCGCGGAAAAGATGCCGGTTGCAACGTTATAAAGAAACACAAACGGCAGACCGAAAATGTAAATATCCAGGTAGAGCCTGGAATCCGCGAAAACCTCGGCCGGCGTTTTGATGAGCCGCAGTAGGCCGCCGCAGAAAATGATGCCGATCGCCATCAGCAGCAGACAAAGCACGCTGCTTGCGATCAGGGCCGTATAAACTGCACTTTTCAGATCGCGGTAGCGCTTCGCGCCGAAAAGCTGCGCGGCGATGACGGAGCAGCCGATGTTGCAGCCGAAGGCAAAGGCGATAAAGATCAGGGTGATCTCATAGCTGTTGCCGACGGCGGCGAGGGCGTTGTCGCTGATGAACTTGCCCGCGACGAAGCTGTCGGCAATGTTATAGAGCTGCTGGAAAATGATGCTGCCGAACAGCGGCAGGCAGAATTTGCACAGGACGCTCTGCGGATTGCCGACGGTCAGGTCCTTATTCATTCCCGGCCACCTCCGCCATCTCGGCTTGGACGGCCTTTGTAATGACCCCGGCTGTCCCGGCAATGCCGTAGCGGCTGGAGGAGATCATCAGGTCGTAGCTCGATGCCTCGCCCCACGGGGTATCGGAGTAGAAGTCGAAATATTTTTTGCGCATCCGATCGACCTTCCCGGCCTTATGCGCCGCGGCCTTTTCGCTGATGCCGCAGCGGCGGGCAATGCGTGCGGCACGGTCGTCCATGTCCGCGTAAACAAACACGGAAATGACGTTATAGCCCGCCTTACGGAGGACCGCCGAGGCGCAGCGGCCGATGACAACGCAGGAGCCTTTGGCCGCAAGCTCACGGATGACGGCGCTTTCGGCCTCGAAAACGCGCTGATTTTCGGAATAGAACGCCTCGCCGAGCGACGCGGTGTCGGTAAAGAGATTGCCGGTGACCATTTCGCCGAGGCCGATGGGCCGCTCGTCCTCGTTGCTTACGGTTTCCTCCGTCAGGCCGCTTTCCTTGGCCGCCTGCTGGATGAGCAGCTTATCGTAAAGCGGCAGGCCGAGCCGCTTGGCCACGGCCTCGCCGACCTCGCGGCCGCCGCTGCCATACTGCCGCCCGATGCAAATTATGGTATGCTTCATTTCTTTTCACCACCGATTTTCTTCTTGCGGGGAACCGTTGACTTCCTCGCATACGCATAGTATAATGCAATCACAGCAATATGTAAAATCTATATTTAGCATGGTTAATATATCAAATACAAATATCAGTGGAGGCGCAGCATGGCAGTCAGCTATGATTTCTATCGAATTTTCTATTACGTTGCAAAATACGGCAACATCACGCAAGCGGCGCGGGTGCTGCTGAGCAATCAGCCGAACCTCACCCGGACCATCAAAACGTTGGAAAGTGAGCTGGGCTGTCAGCTCTTTACGCGCAGCAACCGCGGCATGAAGCTCACGCCGGAGGGAGCGCGGCTGTTTGCCCATGTCCGTGTCGCGTTTGAGAGCATCGAGGCAGGCGAAGCAGAGCTGGCCGAGCGCCGGGAACCGGGCAGCGGCATGGTTTCCGTCGCGGTGAGCGAGATCGCGCTGCACCTCGTGCTGCTGCCGGCGCTGAAAAAATACCGGGCGCGCTATCCCCGCGTCCGGTTGAAAATCAGCAATCACTCCACGCCGCAGGCGTTGGAGGCGATTCAAAATATGGCGTCCGATCTCGCGGTCGTCACGACCTCGTCCGCGTCGTCCGGGACACTGGAGGAGGTCACGGTGCGGCGCTTCCGCGAGGTGGCGGTGTGCAGCGGCGCTTTTCCGGAGCTGGCCGGGCCGGACATCCCGTTTTCCCGTCTGGCCGACGAGCCGCTCATTTCGCTCGGCACGCAGACGAAGGCGTTCGAGCTGTACGCGCGATTTTTTGCCGATCGAGGCCTGCGCTACCGGCCGGAAATCGAAGTGGCGACCGCCGACCAGATCTTGCCGCTGGTCCGCGCAGACCTCGGCGTCGGCTTCGTCCCGCGCGAATTTCTCGCGGAGGGCAGCGGCCTGACCGTCATTCAAACGCAAACGCCGCTCCCCGAACGCGAAATTCGCATCGTGAAGCGGCGCGATCAAGCACTCGGCGCGGCGGCGCGAGAGCTGGAGCGGCTGCTGCTGGCAGCAGGCAGGGACTAGGTATCGGTCAGGCGCTTCGTCAGTGGGCGCGTTGCGAGATACAGTACGTAGCCGATCAGCCCGCCGAGGGTGTTGGTGATGAGGTCGGTGATGTCCGAGCTGCGCGCGCCGTTGATCAGGGGCTGCAAAAGCTCGATGGACAGGCTCGTCGCCGCCGTCAACAGGAGGCAGCGGAAAACGCCGCACCGTTTCCCCGCGCAGCGGCGGCTGAGCGGCAGCAGCAGACCGAAGGGCACGGTCATGAGGACATTTAACAGAATTTGCCGCTCCGCGTCGCCGTAGCCGTGGTGCAGGTCGCGGAAAGGCATGAGCTGCATCGGCACGTAGGGATGGTTAAAGCAATACGGCAGCGCCGCGAGGACCGGCATCAGCGTGACGTACAGCACGCCGGTCAAATACACGTAAAATATTGTATTGACGGCGAGGCTTTTCCCTCCGCGCCCGCGCCAGCGGGGCAGAAGGCAGAGAAAATAGACCGCCGCGAGCACGAGAAGGTCCAGCGCGTATTGCAGAGGCTTTGACATGGCAAGCTCCTTTCCGGTTTTGCTTCAGACAGGGACGACCTCCACGTTGCAGCCGTTTTCGTGCAGCAGGCGGAGCAGATCGTCCGTTTGCAGCCAGACGGTGGCGGTGTTGTCGTTCGGGTGGACGCCGATTCTGGCGGGCGGGGCGAGGAAATAGTCGTCCAGAAACAGCTTGACGCTGTGCTCCTCGTCGTTTAACAGCCCAAGCGGCGTCACGGAGCCGGGCGTCAGGCGCAGATGTGCCAAAAGCTCCTCGGCGGAGGCGAAGCTCAGCCGCCGCAGGCCGTTTTCCTGCCGGAAGCGGTTGAGGTCGACGCGCTTGTCGCCCTTGACGGTGATGAGATAATAGTTTCGCTTTTTGTCGTCGCGGACGAAGAGATTCTTCGCGTCCGCCGACGGATAGGGCAGGTCGACCGCCGCAAGCTCGGCCATGTTGAAGACCGCGCCGTGCTCGGTGACCTCGTAGGGAATGCTGTGGTCTGCAAAATAACGGTATAATTCCGGCTTGTTCATTTCAGCGCTCCTGTTTTTGCAGAATTATATACCGAAGCCGCCGGAGCTGTCAAGAGAAAAAGAGGAGCGAGCGGAAACGCTTTATTTTTCGCAGGGTAGGCGAATTTGCAGAACGCGGATATTGTCATTTTGCTCATATTTGGGAGCCATATTTGGCGATAATAGACAAAAACGCGAATTTTGGAAACGATACCTCTATTTAGAGTTGCATTCCGCAGAGGGGTATTGTATAATATTTTTGGAGTTTGGAAAAAAGGAGGTACCCGATTTTGAGCGATTATCCCTATGCAATTGAAATGCGGAATATTACCAAGCGTTTCCCGGGTATTGTCGCAAACGATAATATCACTTTGCAGCTAAAGCGCGGCGAAATCCATGCGCTCCTCGGTGAAAACGGCGCTGGTAAATCTACGCTGATGAGCGTTCTGTTTGGCCTGTACCAGCCGGAGGAGGGCGAAATTCTGAAGGACGGCGAGGTCGTGAAGATCAACGACCCCAACGACGCCAACCGCCTCGGCATCGGCATGGTGCACCAGCACTTCAAGCTGGTGGAGTGCTTCACCGTGCTGGACAACATCATTCTTGGCGTGGAGCCGAACAAGCTCGGCTTCCTGCGTAAGGCAGAGGCGCGGCAGAAGGTCATGGAGCTGTCCGACCGGTATGGCCTGCATGTAGACCCCGACGCAATAATTGAGGATATCACCGTCGGCATGCAGCAACGCACCGAAATCCTGAAGATGCTGTACCGCGACAACGAGATCCTGATTTTCGACGAGCCGACGGCCGTTCTGACACCGCAGGAGATCGACGAGCTGATGGAGATCATGCGCGGCCTTGCCAGAGAAGGCAAGTCCATTTTGTTTATCTCGCATAAGCTCAACGAGATCATGTCCGTCGCCGACCGCTGCTCGGTTCTGCGCAAGGGCAAGTACATCGGCACCGTCGAGGTTGCCAACACCACGAAGGAAGAGCTGTCCCGCATGATGGTCGGCCGCGATGTCGAATTCGTTGTGCATAAGGATCCGGCAAAGCCCACGGATGTTGTGCTGGATGTCGAGCATCTGACCGTCGCCTCCAAAATGCACAAGAACAACGCCGTCAAGGACGTTTCCTTCAAGGTGCGCCGCGGCGAGATTGTCTGCATTGCCGGTATCGACGGCAACGGCCAGACGGAGCTGGTCTACGGCCTGACCGGTCTGGAGCCGGTCAAGTCGGGTAAGATCACCTTCCTCGGCGAGGATATCACGCATGCGCCGATCCGCAAGCGCTCCGTGATGGGCATGAGCCATATTCCCGAGGACCGGCACAAGCACGGCCTCGTGCTGGACTATTCGCTGGAATATAATCTGGTGCTGCAGCGGTATTTTGAGCCGCAGTTTACCAGCGCGCTCGGCTTCCTGCGCCGCAACAACATCCGCGAGTACGCCGATCACCTGATCGAGCAGTACGACGTCCGCTCCGGCCAGGGCGCGATCACCATGGCGCGTTCCATGTCCGGCGGCAACCAGCAGAAGGCCATCGTCGCCCGCGAGATCGACCGCGATCCCGAGCTGCTGATCGCCGTGCAGCCGACGCGCGGCCTCGACGTCGGCGCAATTGAGTATATCCACAAGCAGATCGTCGCGCACCGCGACCAGAATAAGGGCGTGCTGCTGGTTTCCCTCGAGCTGGACGAGGTCATGAGCCTGTCCGACCGCATCCTTGTGATGTACGAGGGCGAAATCGTCGGCCAGCTCGATCCCAAGACCACGACCGTGGAAGAGCTTGGCCTGTACATGGCCGGCGCAAAGAGAATGGAGGTGCAATGAGATGAAACAGAAAACCCCGCTGCTGAGAAAAAGCGGCGTACAGACCCTGCTTTCCTCTCTGCTCTGCATTATCCTCGGCCTGCTGGTCGGCTATCTGGCTCTGCTGATCATTGAGCCGTCCGGCGCGTGGGACGCAATCGTCGGCGTGATGAAGAACTTCCTGAAGTACCCGTCCGCCCCCGCGCGTATGAAGTACTTCGGCAACACGCTGGTCAAGACCGCGCCGCTGCTGCTGTGCTCGCTGTCGGTGTTGTTTGCCTATAAGGTCGGCCTGTTCAACATCGGCGCTGCCGGTCAGTACGTCATCGGTGCTGCTGCGGCCCTCTACCTCGCGCTGGTCCCCGGCCTGCCGTGGTATATCTGTCTGCTGGCGGCTATCGCCGCTGCGGCGATAGCCGGCGCGATCTGCGGCGCGCTCCGCGCTTACTGCAATGTCAACGTCGTTATCTCCGGCATCATGCTCAACTGGATCAGCCTGTATGCAACGAACATGATCCTCAAGCCCGGCATGGACCCGACCGGCAAGGATACCTACCGCCTGATTAAGCTCGGCCATACCCAGTCGATCCTGCCCACGCTCGGCCTTGACAAGCTGTTTAACGGCAACCAGTACGTGACCATCGCCATCCCGCTGGCCGTCCTCGTGGCGGTGCTGATCTGGATCATCCTCGACAAGACGAAGTTCGGCTACGAGCTGAAGGCAACCGGCAACAACCTCCATGCGGCAAAGTACTGCGGCATGAAGGAAAACCGCAACATCATCCTCTCGATGGTGATCGCGGGTGCGCTCGCCGGTCTCGGCGCAGGCCTCTACTTCCTGTCCGATCTGGAGCAGTGGAACGTCAACTCGTCCTCTGTCCCCGCGATGGGCTTTAACGGCATTGCGGCGGCCTTCCTCGGCGGCCTGCATCCCATCGGTGCAATTTTCTCGTCGTTTTTTATCCAGCACATTACCCTCGGCGGCGGCAACATCGATCTGAGCCACTACTGCGCGCAGATCGCGGACTTCATCTCCGCCGTAATCATTTACCTCTGCGGCTTCGTGCTGTTCTTCAAGGCGACACTGAACCGCGTGCTTGACAAGAGAGAGGAAAAGCGCCGCCACAAGGCCGCGCTTGCTGCGGATAACGACAAAGGAGGCGACAAGTAATGGTATTACTGCTGCAATATACCCTCATTTTTGCCGCCGTTTTGCTGCTTGTTGCGTTGGGCGGCTGCTTCTCCGAGCATTCCGGTGTGATCAACATCGGCCTGGAGGGCATCATGGTCATCGGCGCCCTCGGCGGCGCGCTGGTGATGCGCTTCCTGCCCTACGAGGGCGGCAGCCTTGGTGCGGACATCGGCATGTTCGCCGCAGTGTTCGCCGCATCGGTGCTGGCCGGTATGATTTACTCGCTGCTATTGGCGGTTGCCTGTATCAACTTCAAGGCGGATCAGACCATCGTCGGCACAGCAATGAACCTGCTGGGCACCGCGCTGGCGACCGTTATCGTCAAGTCGATGAACACGGCGGCCAACCCCAACGATCACTCCTCTGAAATCCAGTATTTCGGCCAGAAGAAGGCCTTCCTGTCCACCTTCGGGCGGTTTGAACTGAACTGGTTCATGGTCGTTGCGGCGGTTCTGCTGGTGGTTTCGATCATCCTGCTGTATAAGACGCGCTTCGGCCTGCGCCTGCGGGCCTGCGGCGAGCATCCGCAGGCGGCCGACTCCGTCGGTATCAACGTCTACAAGATGCGCTACGCCGGTGTGCTGATCTCCGGCGCCCTCGGCGGCCTCGGCGGTATTACCTACATTACCGCGGGCGTCAGCAGCTGGAAGTTTGAAAACGGCGTGGCGGGCTTCGGCTTCCTCGCGCTGGCGGTTATGATTTTCGGTGCATGGGACCCCGCCCGAATCGCTCTGGCCGCGCTGTTGTTCGGCTTCTTCCGCGCACTGGGCAACACGTATGTCGGCTTTGACTTCCTCAAGGCCCTGAATATCCCCAGCCCCGTGTACAACATGCTGCCGTACATCGTTTCGCTGATCGTGCTGGCCTTTACGTCGAAGAATTCCCGCGCCCCCAAGGCCGAGGGCATTCCCTACGACAAGGGACAACGCTGACCCTTTTCCGTTTTCAACGATGCTATCCCTGCTGTGCGCGGGGATAGCATCATAATTTGTAATTTGTTTGAATCTCGCGCGGAGGATAGAGAGATATGCCCAACATTATCGTCATAGGAATCGCAGGCGGCAGCGGAAGCGGCAAAACGACCCTGATGAAAAATCTCATTGCCCGCTTCCACGACGAGGTCACCGTTCTGAGCCATGACAACTACTACCGCCCCTATGACAATCTGCCGATCGAGGAGCGGAAAAAGGTCAACTACGACCATCCCGACGCATTCGATACGGAAATGATGATCGAGCACCTGAAGCAGCTCAAGGCGGGCAAGCCGGTTGACTGCCCCATTTATGATTACACGAACTACGCACGCTGCGAGGAAACGACCTATATCGAGCCGCGAAAGGTCATTCTGGTGGAGGGCATTCTGATTTTTGAGAACAAGGCGCTCTGCTCCCAGATGGACATCAAGATTTTCGTGGATACCGACGCGGACGTGCGCCTGATCCGCAGAATCCGCCGCGACGTTGCCAAGCGCGGCAGAAGTCTGGACTCGGTTCTGACGCAGTATCTTGCAACGGTCAAGCCAATGCACGAGCAATTCGTCGAGCCGAGCAAGAAAAACGCCGATCTGGTCGTTCTCGAGGGCGGCAAGAATCTTGTTGCGCTGGAAATGATTATCGACCGAATCCAGCGGCATATTGACAACGATTGACCATGCGCCGAAACATTTGCTTCGACGAAGGAGGACGAAACGATGGATCGGATTCATAAGAACTTTGGATTTGGCTGCATGCGCTTTCCGATGAAGGGCAACGAGGTGGACATCGAGCAGACCAAGCAGATGGTGGACGCGTTTCTGGACGCGGGCTTCAATTATTTTGACACGGCCCACGGCTATCTGGACGGCAAGAGCGAGACGGCGCTGCGCGAGTGCCTGACGAGCCGCTATCCGCGCGACCGCTATATCCTGACGAACAAGCTGACGGGCATGTTCTTCAAGAGCGAGGCCGAGATTCGCCCGCTGTTTGAGCAGCAGCTCGCCGCCTGCGGCGTGGAGTATTTTGACTTCTACCTGATGCACGCGCAGAACGCCGAGCAGTTCCGCTTCTTTAAGAATTGCCATGCCTACGAAACGGGCCTCGCGCTCAAGGAGGAGGGCAAGATTCGCCACTTCGGCATCTCCTTCCACGACAAGGCGGACGTGCTGGAGCAGATTCTCAGCGAATATCCACAAATTGAGGTCGTGCAGCTGCAGTTTAACTACTTGGACTACGACGATCCCGCAGTGCAGAGCCGGAAATGCTACGAGGTCTGCCGGAAGCACGGCAAGCCCGTCATCGTCATGGAGCCGGTGAAGGGCGGCAGTCTGGTAAACCTGCCGGACGATGCGCGCGCGATTCTC
The DNA here is from genome assembly GCA_934668285.1 of uncultured Oscillospiraceae bacterium. GTDB lineage: Bacteria > Bacillota > Clostridia > Oscillospirales > Oscillospiraceae > JAZOXB01. The sequence continues at coordinate 9,064 of CAKUNB010000008.1, forward strand.
GACGCGCTCCACGGCGGCAGCCCCGCCAGCTATGCCATTCGCTTTGCGGCTGGCTTCCCCGGCATCATGATGGTGCTCTCCGGCATGAGCACGCTCGGGCAGATGGAGGATAACATCAGCTTCATGCGCGAGTTCAAGCCGCTCGACGAGACGGAGCTGGACGCCGTGCAGAAGGTCTGCGCGGTCTACCACAGCAAGAATCTGATCCCCTGCACGGCCTGCCGTTACTGCACGCCGGGCTGCCCGCAGCATATTGCGATTCCCGATCTGTTTGCGTTGATGAATGCAAAGCAGCTCCACCACGACTGGAACGCGGACTATTACTACGGCACCGTCCACACCAGCGAAGGCCGACGCGCCTCGGACTGCATCAAGTGCGGCAAATGCGAAAAAGCCTGCCCCCAACACCTCCCCATCCGTCAACTGCTGGAGGACGTAGCAAAAGAATTCGAAAAAACACCTGCATAAAAGCAAAATGCCCCCATCCAAACACAGGATGGGGGCATTTTTGCAGGCAGTATCGTTTTATGCGCAGCGACTGATGCCCAATCGGCCCGCGCTGGCACGATCGATCATATCGTAGGGCGGGCAGTATCGATTTAGTGAATCGTAAATGGAGATAGGGTGCTACAAAAATCGGAGCCGCTGTTGGCGGCTCCGATTTTTATATGACCTTGCTCACATCGGGATCAGCAGCATGGTATTTGCGGGGATGGTGGGGCCTTGGAGGGCGTTGACTTCGGCGATGGCGTCGACTGGCGTGCGGAGGCTCTTGGCGATGTCCCACAGCTCCTCCTCGCCGCTCGTGCGGCGCAGGATGACGGCGGCCTTCCTTTCATCCGTCTCCGCAGATGGCTCTATGCTTCCGCCGCAGATGCTGCGCAGGCTGTGCTCCGCCGTCGTCTCAATGGTTACCGCCACGGGAATCCGCAGCTCCAAGCCTGCCGCGCTCGCACTGGGCAGCACCGCGCTGCCGGAGAACTCCGTCATGGCGCACTGCCCGTTTTCGGCGACCTCCGTGCGCAGCGTCACACCGGTGCGCAGCGTCCTGCCCTGCAGCTTGCCCTCCGTGTCGGTCAGCAGCACATTGCAGCTCAGCGGCATCTCCAGCTCCATATCCGTCCCGCTGCGCTGGCGGCTCGGCACGTCGGCGTAGACCCACGCGTCGATCACGCTCTTTGCGCCCTGCTCGCTGGTCGCGCTCGCCGTTTCGCGCAGCTGCTGCCGGTCGAGCACACCGCTGACGGCCCAGTCGTCCCATTGCGGCGTCAGCTCTCCGTCCGTGCAGTACGCGTCCTCGATCAGCGTCACGCGCTGCTGCCCGATGGCGGTGCACTGCGCCCGCACCTCTGCGCTGAGGAACACGCGGCGGCTGTCGAGCTGCCCGTCCGGCTCGCCCTCGAAGGCCGTCAGCGCCAGCGCCGTTTGCAGCTCGCAGTCATCCAGCTCGCGCTCCATCTCCGCGTACTGCGAAAACGGCGCTTCCCACTCGTGCGTGTGCAGCTCGCCGTCGGCGTCCTCGTAGAGCACATGCACCACCGCCGCACCCTTGAAGACCGCCTTGTTCCCGACGAGCTTCTGCTCTCCGACCTGAAGGCGGCAAAGGCACTTGAGCAGCCGTCCGATCGCCGTCTTTCCGGACGGAAGCTCCAGCTCCTCGTTGAGCGGGAACGTCTTTTCCCCCAGCGCCACCGGCATCCGCAGCGGCAGCTCGGTCCGCTTGAGCTGCAGCGTCGGCGCTGGCGCGGTCAGGTCATAGCAGGTGTGCGTCTGCTCGGCAAACACCGTCATCGTGCAGCTCACGCCGACCCGAATGAGCACCTTCCGCGAGTTGAGCGGCCGCGCGTCGACGCTGCGCAGCAGGCACCGGCTGCACATTTGGCACGTGCCGTCCGTCTGCGGCAGCTCCCGCCGCACCTGAAACGGGATCTGCGCCTCCAGCCGGTGAATTTCCCCCGCCTCGTCGACAAACAGCACCCCCGCCAGCACATATCCCGAAATCGCCGCGCTGCCGCCCGCGCAGTCCTCGCTGCGGACGATCACCGTGCCGAAGCTGTCAATGATCCGGTCGCAGTCGGCCATGCTGTCCGGAACGATCAAATCCGCCGTCTGCTCCGTCGAAACGGTTTCGGAAAAGATTTTCGCCGGATAGGTCAACCGGTTTTCCTGAAAAACAAGCTCCATAGCATTTCACTCCTTGTCCGTTCTGTCGGATATATATGTCCGGCCGGACAGGTTTATGCCGGAAAAGATCAGCACACCCGCTTCTGCGCCCACAGCAGGCCGCACAGCAGCAGCCCGATGCCCAGCGCTGCGAGAATGACCTCCGAGGTAAACAGCAGCGACAGCAGCAGCCCCGCACCCAGCGCCATCAGGATTGACCCTAACAATTCATTTTTTCTGCACATAAAAACCGCCCCCGACACACCCTATGTGCCGGAGGCGGTAAAAATACGCCTATTTTAATTCCCAGAGCTTCACGTCCTTCGCGCTCTCGTAGAGCCGGACGTAGCTTTCGTAGCGTGTCGGCTCAAGCAGCCCGTCGGCCAGTGCCCGCGTAACGGCGCAGTCCGGCTCGTGCAGGTGCGCGCAGTCGTGGTACCGGCACTTGCCCAGATACGGCGCAAAATCCGGAAACGCATACTGCAAATTCTCCTTGAGCACCAGCTCCATTCGTTCGGTGTCAAAGGACGAAAAGCCCGGCGTGTCGATGGCATACGTGTCCTCGCCGAGGGCGTACAGCTCGACATGCCGCGTCGTGTGCCGCCCGCGCCCCAGCTTTTCGGAGACCTCGCCGGTCTCGATGGCAAAGCGCCGGTCAAGGCAGTTGAGCACGCTGCTCTTGCCCACGCCGGAGTTGCCGGTGAAGGCGACGGTCTTGCCCTTGATTGCTGCGTGCAGCGCCTCGATGCCCTCGCCCGATTCCGCGCTCGTCGGGAACACGGCGAAGCCCGCATGGCGGTAGATCGCAATCAGTCGCTCCGCCGCCGCCAGATCGATCTTGTTCACGCACAGCAGCACCGGCACGCCCCGATCGCCCGCAATGGCGCAGACCCGATCGATCAGGAAGGGGTCCGTCACGGGATTCGCGCCCGAGGCCAGCACCACCAGCGCGTCCAGATTGCTGACCGCCGGACGGACGAAGCTGTTCTTCCGCGGCAGAATCGTCTCCACCGTCCCCTTGCCGCGCTCGACGGAGAAGGTCACATAGTCGCCGACGAGCGGGGTGATGTGCTCCTTGCGGAAGATGCCCCGCGCGCGGCATTCGACGGTTTTCCCGCCGCCTTCAACATAGTAAAATCCGCTCAGCGCCTTAACGATGCGCCCGCTGCGTTGCTCTGCCATGCAGCCCGCGTCCTCACGGATTCGGCGCGGCCGTCGGTTCGGTCGGCGCGGCCGTGGGCGGCGTGGTGGGTGCCTCGGTCGGGGCGGTGGTGTTCTTCGTCGGATCCGGCCCGAGGGAAATGTCAATGGTTACGACAGTGTCCTTCTTGACCTTGGTGTTGGGCAGCTCGCTTTGCGAAATGACCTTGCCCTTTTCCACCGTTTCGTCATAAAGCTCTTTGACCTCAAAGCCAAGGTTTGCGTCGCGCAGGAGCTGAATGGCCTCCATTTTGCTGAAGCCGAGCACTTGCGGAACGGTCACCTTGCCGTCGCCGAGGCTGATGTAAAGCGTGATCTGCTGGCCCTTGGTCAGCTCGCTGTCGGCGGCGGGGCTGGTGCGGATAACCTTGCCCTCCTCGACCTCGTCGTCCTCCTCCTCGAGGAAGACGAGCTTCAGGTTCAGCTCCATCGCCTTGAGCCGCGTCTCGGCGTTTTCCTTGGACTCGTTGCGCAGCGTCGGCATCTTGTTCGAGCCGAGGCTGACGTACAGCTTGACCTGCTGATTCTTCTCGAGCTTGGTGTCCGCCGCCGGCTCCGTCCGCGTGATGTAGCCCTTGGTCACGGTATCGCTGCCCTCTTCCTCGGTGACGACCTTCAGTCCCAGCTTCAGGTTTTCGAGCTGCTGAATCGCGTCCGCGCTGGCGCGGTTGACAAAGTCGGGCATGTCGGAGCCTTCCGAGCCTTTGCTGATGGTAAATGTAACCGTGCGTCCCTTGCGAACCTCGTCGCCCGCGCGCGGGTTTTGCTCGATGATATAGCCCTCCTCGTACTCGTCGCTGAATTCCTCCTTGACGTTGTAGAAATCCAGCTTGAGATCGGGGTAGTCGTCCGGATCGAGGTCGATCAGCTTCTTGCCGACGAAGCTGTTGACGATCACGTTGCCGTCCTCCTGCGTTTCGGAGGTCGCCAGCGGGTCGACCGGCTCGTCGGAGCCGCCCGTCAGCACCACGATCAGCACGACGGCCAGAATCACCGCCAGCACCGCACCGGCGATAATGCCGATGGTCAGATTCCGCTTGCGCTTCTCAGCGGCAAGCTCCTTTTCGCGGCGCGCCCGCTCGGCGCGGCGCTCCTCAGGTGTCCGCCCGTCGGGCTTTGCCGCGCCTCTGGCCGCCGCGTAGCGCTCGGCGTCCGTGCGCGTCATGCCGGTACGGGGCTGCTGCAGCGGCTGCTGCGGCCGCGGCTGCACCGGCGCGGCCATGCTGTTAAAGTGGAAGGTAATGGCGGGATTCTTCCGGAATTCCTCCATATCGCGCAGCATTTCCGTCGCGGAGGCATAGCGCGCCTCCGGATTGGAGTTCATCGCGTGCATGGTGATCTGCTCGAGGCCGAGCGGAATGCCGGTCGTCAGCTCACTGGGCAGCCGTGCACCGCCGTTGATGTGCTGAATTGCCACGGCGACGGGCGTTTCGCCGTCGTAGGGCGTCCGGCCGGTGAGCATTTCGTACATCACCACGCCGAGCGAGTACAGGTCGCTGCGGCAGTCGACGCGCGCGCCCTTGGCCTGCTCCGGCGAGATATAATGCACCGAGCCGAGCGCCTCGCGCGTAAGCGTGCTCTGCGCCGAGCTGATGCGGGCGATGCCGAAGTCAGCAACCTTGATGCTGCCGTCCTTGAGGATCATAATGTTGTGCGGCTTGATGTCGCGGTGAACGATGCCGCGGCTGTGCGCATGCTCCAGCGCCTTGGCGATCTGCATGGAAAAATGCAGCGTTTCGCGCCAGTTGAGGCTCCCTTTCCGCTCGAGATACTGCTTGAGCGTAATGCCCTCGATCAGCTCCATGACGATGTAATCGATATCGCCGGTTCTCGAAACGTCGTAAACGCTGACGATATTCGGATGCGACAGCATCGCAACCGCCTGCGATTCGGCGTGGAAGCGGCGGCGGAATTCCTGATTCCGAGAGAAATCGTCCTTCAGAATCTTCACCGCCACCAGCCGGTTCAGCCGGTGATCCAGCGCCTTATACACCACCGCCATGCCGCCTGCGCCAATGGCCTCCAGAATTTCATAGCGGTTATCCAGCAATCTGCCGATATAATTCTCCATACCAACTCCTACCGCTGCTGCGGGCCGTTCTCAAACGGCGAACGGCTGCCGAGATAGTTTCTTTCTATATTACAGTGCAACGAGCACCGAGGTCACGTTGTCCGGCGCGCCGCGCTCCTTTGCGATTCCCAGCAGGCGCTGGCAGCAATCGGCCTTGTTCGCCCCGTGCGCCACCTCGAACAGCAGCTCCTGATCCGCCAGGAGATTGCTCAGCCCGTCCGAGCACAGCAGAATGCAGTCGCCCTTCTTCGCCGGAACGCGGAACACGTCGGCCAGCACCTGCGGCCCCGTGCCGACGGCGCGGGTGATGAGATTCTTGCTCGGATGGCTCTTGGCCTGCTCCGGCGTCAGCTCGCCGCGCTGCACCATCAGCTCCACGACCGAATGATCCGTCGTAATGCACTGCACACCGTCTCCGTCCATCAGATAGGCGCGGCTGTCGCCGACATTCAGCACCAGCGTGCCCCTACCGTAGGCCAGAACGGCGACCAGCGTCGTTCCCATGCCGTCATATTCCGGACTGATCTGCGCATGCTCAAACACGGCGATATTGGCCAGCGAAGCCGCCGAATGCAGCAGCCGCTCCGCCTCGTCGAGCGTCATTTCCTGCGTAAATGAGCGCTCGATCTCTCCGGAGAACACCTCGCAGGCCAGCCGGCTTGCAACATTACCGGCCTTCGCGCCGCCCATGCCGTCGCAGACCAGTGCCGCCAGCGCCCCGCCGGACAGCGGCACAATCCGATAGGCATCCTGATTTTGCTCTCGGACATTCCCGACATCGGTCAGTCCCCAAGCCTCCATAGGACTTCACTCCCTTCCGAAGATAACAAGTTTCATCCGAATTTTCCCCAATCCGCCGCAGCGTCTTGGCTCCCCCTGCGAGGGAGCTCAGACTGTCAAAAAGTCCGATTTTGTCATCGCCACGGCCCGCCTTTGAGTGTCTGTCGGTCACGCCTTCCCCAGCTCAAACTGCCGTCTGAGCTGGCCGCAGGAGGCGTTGATGTCGCTGCCGAGCGTCCGGCGTACCGTCGCGGGCACGCCCGCCTCCTCCAGCGTCTGCTGGAAGCGGCGCACCGTCTCCGGCAGGCTCGGCTTGAGCGGGCTTTCCTCCACATCGTTGAGCGGGATCAGATTCACATGCGCCGCAATGCCCTTGAGCCGCCGAATCAGCAGCCGCGCCATCTCCGGCGTGTCGTTTACCCCGCGAATCATCGCGTATTCAAAGGAGATGCGCCGGCCGGTCGTCTCAAAATAGCGCTTGCACGCGGCCAGCAGCGTCTCCACATTGTATTTGTGATTGATCGGCATAATGCCGTTGCGTACCTCGTCCGTCGGCGCGTGGAGCGAGACGGAGAGGGTCAGTTGCAGGTTCTCCTGCGCCAGCCGGTCGATGTTGTCCACAATCCCGCAGGTGGACAGGCTGATGTGCCGCATGCCGATGTTCATGCCCTCCGGACTGTTCACCAGCTCCAGAAAGCGCAGCACCGCGTCGTAATTATCCAGCGGCTCGCCGATGCCCATCAGCACGATATTGGAAACCGGCAGGCCGGAATCGAGCTGGGTAAAGAGCACCTGGTCGAGCATTTCCGACGGCAGCAGCCGCCGCACCAGCCCGCCGCGCGTCGAGGCGCAGAAGGCGCAGCCCATCCGGCAGCCGACCTCCGAGGAAATGCACACGGTGTTGCCGTGGTGGTAGCGCATGAGAACGCTCTCCACGCAGTTGCCGTCGCGCAGCCGCCAGAGGTACTTGATCGTCCCGTCCTTCTGCGATTGCAGCCTCCGCGCGACTGTCGGGCAGGCCAGCTCATATTCCGATTCCAGCTTTTCCCGCAGGGCGCGGGAGATATCGGTCATCTCGTCAAAGTGCCGCACGCCGCGGTGCAGCCATGTGTACACCTGCTTGGCGCGGAATTTCGGCTCGCCGAGCGCCGTCAGCTCTGCCGTCAGCTCCGGCAGGGTCATGGATTTGATGTCCTTCAAAGCGTTATCCTTCCTTCCGCAGCTTTGCCGCGAAGAATCCGTCCGTTCCGTGGTCGCAGGGCAGGAAGGTCGTCATGGCCGCGGCTTCCAGACCGGAACCCTCCGGATAGACCGCCGCCTCCGGCGAAAACTCCGGATGCTGCCGCAAAAACGCCTCCACGACCGCCTCGTTCTCCCGCCGCAGGATGGTGCATGTGCTGTACAGCAGCACCCCGCCCGGCCGGACGTACCGCGCCTGATTGTCCAGAATCGCCAGCTGTAGCTCCGGCAGGCGCTCGGTCTGCGCGAGGTCCTTGTAGCGGATGTCGGGCTTCTTACGAATCACGCCCAGTCCCGAGCAGGGTACGTCGCAGAGCACCGCGTCAAATTCCTCGGACCATTCTCCCACCGGCACGGCGGCATCCTGCAGCCGCGTTTCCATGCCGTCAATGCCCAGCCGCTTTACGCCGCACTCGATAAGCTGCAGCTTGTGCGGGTGGATATCGCAGGAGACGATTTTTCCCTTATTGCGCATGGCAATCGCCGCAGCAAAGCTCTTGCCGCCGGGCGCTGCGCAGCAATCGAGCACCCGCATCCCCGGCAGCAGGCCAGCCGCCCAGACCGCCGCCCGCGCCGCCGCGTCCTGCACATAGCACCAGCCGCTGCGAAACGCGTTCAGCTTTTCCAGCTCGCCCGTGCCGCGCACCGTCAGGCAGTCTGGCATCCACGGATGCGGCTGCCACTGCGCACCGGCCTCGGTCAGTGCCCGCTCCACCTGCGCCGTCGTCGCCTGCAGGGTGTTGACCTGCAGCACCGTCTCGGGCGCCTCGTTGTGGCTCTGCAGCAGCCGCTCGGCCTTCTCGCCGAACTGCGCCTGCAGCAGCGCCGTCAGCTCCGGCGGATGGCTGTAGCGCGTGGAAAGGTCGTCCGGCAGCTCCGGCTTGCCCGCCCGCAGGAAGGAGCGCAGCACACCGTTGACCAGACGGGCTGCGGCAGGGTTGGCAAAGCGCTTGGCCTGCCTGACCGCCTCATTCACCGCCGCAGAGGGCGGAATTTTGTCCAAAAACGTCAGCTGATACACGGCAAGGCGCAAAATTTCCTCTACTGCAGGCTGCAATTTGCCATGCACGAAGGGTCGCAGCCAGAAGTCGAGCAGCAGACGGTTTTGCAGCACGCCGTAGCACAGGCGGCTTGCCAGCGCGGCCTCGCGCGGCTCCATGCCGCTCAGCAGCTGCTTGAGCGCGCCGTCCGACCACGCGCCGTCCTTCCGGCAGGCCAGCAGCGCCCGCAGCGCCGCGTCCCTTGCCGTCATAGCGCGATCGGATGGCCGCGGAAATAATCCGCCGCTGCCATCCGCTTGCCGCCCTCGGCCTGCAGTCTGGTAATGACCAGCACGCCGTCGCCGCAGGCGACCTCAAGGCCCTGCTTCGTCAGCGCCAGCAGCGTTCCGGCGGGCTTGTCGGTCGTGCGCCCGACCGGGCGCACCTCGTAAATCTTAAAGCGTTTGTCTTGTATCATTGCCGTTGCGACCGGCCACGGATCCAGCCCGCGCACCTGATCGATGATCTGGCGGCGCGTTTTGCTCCAATCGATGGGGCACAGGGCCTTGGTCAGCATCGGCGCGAAGGTGACCTTGCGCTCGTCCTGCTTTGTGCGCGTGGCCGTTCCGGCCTCGATGCGCGCCAGCGTGTCGCACAGCAGCTCCGCGCCCAGCTTTGCCAGCCGATCGAGCAGGCTCTGCGCGTTTTCATACGGCTCGATGGGCGTTTTGCGAATCTCGATGATATCGCCCGCATCCATTTCCACCGCCATATACATCGCCGTCACGCCCGTCTCGTCCAGTCCGTTGAGGATCGCCCACTGAACCGGCCCCGAGCCGCGCAGCTCCGGCAGAATACTCGCGTGAATGTTGACGCAGCCCAGCGCCGGAATATCCAGCACGCGCTGCGGCAGAATTTTTCCGTAGGCCACGACGGCAATGACGTCGGGCTTCAGGCTCCTCAGCTCCTCGACCACCGCATCGTCGCGGAAGGTCGCCGGCTGGAACACGGGCAGGCCTGCTTCAAGCGCGACCTTCTTCACATCGGACATTTCCAGCTTCATGCCGCGATTTTTCGGCATGTCGGGCTTGGTGTAAACACCCACGACCTCTACCGGCGCAGTCAGCAGCCGCGTCAGGCAGGTCGCCGCAATGTCCGGCGTGCCCATAAAGACAACTCTCATTCGTCCTCCTCCGCCGCGCCGCTGTGCAGCTGCTCGATCTCCTCGTCCGTGAGCTTGCGGTAGGCGATTTCGGTGTAGATATGCCCATCCAGATGGTCGCACTCGTGGCAGAGGCAGCGGGCAATCAGCTCCTCGCTCTCGATTTCAAACCATTCGCCGTCGCGGTCCTGCGCCTTGGCGCGGACGATGCTCGGTCGCTTGACCATCCAGTACTCGCCCGGCACGCTGAGGCAGCCCTCCATGCCGTCCTGTTCGCCGGAGGTCTCGATGATCTCGGGATTGACCAGCTCCAGAATCTCCTCGCCGGTGTCGATCACAACGACCCTCCGCAGAATCCCGATCTGCGGCGCGGCAAGGCCGACGCCGTTCGCCTCGACCAGCGTCTCGGCCATATCGTCGAGCAGCTCGCCCAGCTTTTTGTCAAATTTTGTCACCGGACGGCAGACCTTGTGCAGGCAAGGCTCCTCAACGGTCAGAATCTTTCGCAGCGCCACGGTATCGTTCCTCCTATTCGCTGCCGTTGACATCGGCATAAACGCCGACGCCACGGTTTTCCTTTTCCTTCAAAAATTTACGCATTAAATGCGCCGTTAACTCTCTTAATGTGCGTGTATTGCGGCAGCTCATGGTGAGCCTGCAGCGGTAGCTGTAGTTCACGCGCGCAACCTGTGCGGGCGCAGGCCCGAGCAGCTGCGCCGTCTCGCCGCGGTAAAAGTCCGAGGCCAGCGCCGCTGCTAGCGCCGCACGAAATCGCTGCGCCGCCTGCCAGACCAGCCGCTCCTCCCTGCCGTGGAAGGTCAGCGTCAGCAGATCCCGAAACGGCGGGCACCCCCGCAGCTCCCGCAGCGGCAGCTCCTCTTCATAAAAACCGTCGTAGTCCTGCCGGGCAGCCAGCTCGATGACGCGGTTCTGGGGCGTCAGCGTCTGGATCATTGCCCGCCCGCTGATCGCGCCGCGTCCGGCGCGGCCGATGACCTGTGTAACCATATTAAACGTCGTCTCCGCCGCGCGGTAGCTGCCGACATACAGCGACATGTCCGCGTCGAGCACGCCGACGAGGGTCACTCGCTCAAAGTTCAGCCCCTTGGCGACCATCTGCGTTCCCAAAAGGATGGGAATCCGCTCGTCGCGGAAGCGGCCGAGCAGCTTCTCGTGCGTATTGACCGCCGAAACCGTGTCCGCGTCCATACGCAGCACGCCGAGGTCGGGCAGCAGCTCCGAAAGCTGCTGCTGCACCTTCTGCGTCCCCGCGCCGATCTGCTTGAGGTGGCCGCCGCACTGCGGGCAGCGCGCCGGAAGCGGCTCGGAATGGCCACAGTAGTGGCACATCAGCCTGTGATTTGCCTCGTGATAGGTCAGATTGACCGTGCACGCCGGACACATCGGCACATAGCCGCAGTCCACGCAGGCCAGCATCCGGCTCGTGCCGCGCCGGTTAAGAAACAGAATTGCCTGCTGCTCAGCCTCCGCCGTCCGGCGCAGCGCCAGCAGCAGCGGCTCGCTGACGAGGGTGCCGTTTCCGCTGCGCAGCTCGCGCTTCATGTCGATGATCTCGACGGGCGGGAGCGCCTGCCGGTTATAGCGCCGCCGGAGCTGGTACAGGCCGAAAACGCCGGTTTTCGCGCGGTACATCGTCTCGATCGACGGCGTCGCAGAGCCGAGCAGGACCAGCGCGTTTTGCTGTGCTCCACGGTAGATTGCAACCTCACGCGCGTGATAGCGAGGGGAGTTCTCGGATTTATAGGTATGCTCCTGCTCCTCGTCCACGATCAGAAGTCCCAGCTCCTGCGACGGTGCAAACACCGCCGACCGGGTGCCGAGGATGACGCGCGCCTGTCCGCTGCGGATGCGTTTCCATGTGTCGTAGCGCTCTGTAATGCGCAGTCCGCTGTGTAACACGGCTACTCTTCCGCCGAAGTGCGCCGCAAAGAGGGCCAGCAGCTGCGGCGTCAGTGCGATCTCCGGCACCAGCAGAAGCGCAGCTTTCCCGCGCTCCAAGCAGTCGTAGATCAGCCGGATATAGACCGAGGTCTTGCCGCTGCCGGTCACGCCGTAGAGCAGCGCGACGCCCGGCTTTTCCTGCCGCATCCGGTCGGAGAGGCCCGTAAAGGCCGCCTGCTGCTCTTCGCTGAGCACCAGCGGGCCGTCGAGCTTTGCCGGTGTGATCTGGGAAAAGCGGAGCTGTGGGCGCTCCTCGAGTGTAATATAACCTAATTTTTCAAGCCGCCCCAGCATTGCGCCGGTTGCGCCTGTAAAATAGCACAGATCCTTCGCCGCGCACTGGCCGAGGGTCAGCAGTAGCTCCAGCGCGGCGGTCTGCAGCGGTGCGCTGCGCCGCTTGCTGTCGGCGTAAAGCTGCGCTTCTTCGACAGAAGCCGACAAAATTGCAATGCGCTCGGTTTTGTCCCGAACGAGGCGTTTGTGCGAGGTTTCTGAGAAAATCAGGCGTTTTTTGAGCAGATAACGCAGTGCCTCGCGCAGGGCGTCCTCTGTAAATTGCTGTCGAAGCCGGTCGAAATCGGTGCTGCCGCCGTAATCCTCCAGCGCCTGCATGACCGCCGCCGCCTCAGGCTTGCGGTGAATCTGTCCGCGCCAGTCCGCATCGGCAATGGTGTAGCGCTCCTCCTCGCGGAACCAGACACCGGCAGGTAAAATTGCCCGAATCGCCTCGTAAAACGTGCAGAAATACCGCTCGCGCAGGAAGGCCGCGAGGTGCAGCTCGCGCTTGCCGAGCAGCGGCTCGGGGTCGAGCGGGCACTCCACGGGCTTGAGCTTGCTCTCGTCGCCCTCCGTCAGCAGCAGCACCACGCCCTCCGAGCGCTTATTCGCCCGCCCGAACGGCACAATGACCCGCTGCCCCGCCCGCAGAGTCATCCCTTCCGGAACGCGGTAGTCGTAGGGCTTGTCGATGGCAAAAATCGCGGCGGAGACGGCAATTCTGGCAATCATCGTCCGGCCTTCGGCTTACTCGGGGATCGACGCTTCCAGCTTGCCCTCGGCGACCTCTCGGATGGCGAGGGTGACGGGCTTGTCCGTCAGCGGCTCGTGGAAGGTCTCGGCCTCGATGGAAAGCTGGCGGGCGCGGCGCGCCACGACATTGACCAGCAGATAGCGGCTGTCGATGTGCTTCAGAAGCTCAGACATTGCGGGATACAGCATATTACGGTTCCTCCTTGAAATCGATGCCGCAGTAGGCGCTCCGGCAGCGCTCGGCGGTCAGAATCGCCTCGAGCGCAGCCACGGCCTGCTGCAGATCGTCATTGACAATGGTATATTGATATTGACTTGCAACTTTACATTCCTGCTCCGCAACCTCAAGACGGCGGGCGGCGACCTCCGGCGGGGTATCGCCGCGGCCTGCCAGCCGCCGCTTCAGCTCGGCAAAGCTCGGCGGGGCAATAAAGACGGAGATAACGTCCGGACGGCGCTGCATGACCTGTAGGGCGCCCTGCACGTCGATTTCCAGCACGATGCTGATGCCCTCGGCGAGGGCTGCCTCCACAGGCTTGAGCGGCGTGCCATAGTAGTTTCCGGCGTAGCAGGCGTGCTCGAGCAGCTCGCCCGCTGCGATCATCGCCTCGAATTGCTCTTTTGTGACAAAATAGTAGCTCTTTCCCTCGACCTCGCCGGGCCGGATGGCGCGGGTCGTGGCGGAAACGGAGAATTGCAGCGAGGGGTTGTCCTTCATGACCTCGCGTACGATCGTTCCCTTGCCGACGCCGGACGGGCCGGATACGATCAGGATTCTGCCCTGCTTCATGCCTCTTCCTCCTCCTCGGGATGCGCGGACGCATCCTTTTCATTCCATCGCCGCGCGACTGCCTCGGGCGTAATGGCCGAAAGCACCACATGGTCGGTATCCATGAGCAGCACGGCGCGGGTCTTTCTGCCGAAGCTGGCGTCAACAAGCATGGCACGCTCCTTTGCCTCCTGCACCAGCCGCTTGACCGGCGCGGAGTCCGGACTGACCACCGCCAGCACCCGCTCGGCAGAGACGAGATTGCCGAAACCGATATTGATCAGCCGCATCATTCGATATTCTGAACCTGCTCGCGAATCTTTTCCAGCTCGGCCTTGATCTCGACGACGTTCCGCGCCTGCTCGAGATCATTGCCCTTCGAGCCGATGGTATTCGCCTCGCGGTTCATCTCCTGTAATAGGAAGTCCAGCTTGCGCCCGACCGCGCCGCCGCCGGTGAGCAGCTCGTCCATCTGGCTCAGGTGGCTGCGCAGGCGGACGGTTTCCTCGTCCACCGCGACCTTGTCGGCGAAGATCGCCGCCTCGGTCAGGATGCGGCTTTCGTCGATGGTCGTGCTTTCCAGCACCTCGCGCATCTTGCGCTCCAGGCGGGCGCGGTATTCCGCGACGGTGACGGGGGAGCGCTGCTCCACGCGTTCGACATACGACAAAATCACCGCCGCATGGCTGCGCAGGTCGCTGACCAGCGCGGCGCCCTCGCGGGCGCGCATGGCGTTATAGGCGGCAATCGCCTCATCCAGCACGGTCAGAATGTCCGCGCGGTTCTGCGCCTCGTCCTCCTCGGCCTTTTCGGTCTGGAACACCTCCGGCATCCGGGCCAGCGTCATGGCGCTGATGTCGTCGCGCACCTGATAGTCCGCGCAGATCGCCCGCAGGGCGGTCAGATAGCCCTCCAGCACCGGACGGTTGAGCGCCACGCGGACGTTCTCGTCCTCGCCGGTGGAATTGACGGTTACAAAAACATCGACCTTGCCGCGCGAGACGCTTTCCTTCACGCGCTGCTTCACGGCCTCCTCGACGTAGGAGAAGGCTCTGGGCAGGCGCACAGAGCAATCCAGAAAGCGGTTATTCACCGAGCGCAGCTCCACAATGATCTCGCGTCCGCGCAGCGTCTGCACTGCGCGGCCGTAGCCGGTCATACTGCAAATCATCTTGCGTTCCTCCTTTTTAACGGCAGCCGTTGCAGAGGCAGTTGAGGCACAGCATCGTGCCGCACAGGTTCATGCAGTCGTCCGAGTCCGTGCCGCCGCCCTGCTGCCGGTAGGGATAGCCGCCGCCCGCGCTGTTGGCCGCGCTGCGGTATTCCATATTGGACGGGTCCATGCTGACGGCGATGCGGAAATTTTGCGCCGCCTCGTCCATCCAGCCGCGCCGGTGCGCGATCACGCCGCGCAGATAGTACCACTGTGCGTCATGTGTCGGGATGCCGTCCAGACGGCCCTCGGCCTGGTCGAGCTGGCCCATCTGGATCAGCCGCCGAATTTCGGCGTAGACGCCGGACGACGCGCCGCTCTGCTGCTGTGAGCCGTAGCCCGCGCTGCCGGTCTGCGAGGATGCGCCGCCCTTATTGGTCAGCGTGGCGTATGCCTCGTTGATCTCCTTCATTTTCTCCTGCGCCAAGTCCGCAAGGGGATTGTTGACGTAGTTATCGGGATGGTACTTCCGCGCCAGCTCCCGGTAGGCCTTTTTGATTTCATCCTCCGACGCGCCGTGGGGAACGCCGAGGACCTCATACGGGTCTTTCATTTGTTTTTCCTCTCTTACGGAACGTCCCCGCCGCGACGCTGTGCAGCACAGCGGGAAGGCCGTCGTAAATAATATTGTGCAGCAATTCGCTGTTGGGGGTAATGGGAAGCAGCTCTAAGGCCGAGGCCGCCAGCGCAATGGACGCGTCGATGGTTTGCAGCAGCGCCTTGCGGTCGTCCTCGCGGAGCTTTCCGTCTTGCAGCTCGTAGCGCCAGCGCAGGGGATTGTAGCTGCCGCGGCGCAGGTCCTTCGGCAGGTCCTCCAGCGCATCGGTCAGGTAAAGATAGCGGCCGACGTGGTACAGCAGCAGCTCCAGCGTGCGCCGCCGGTCGCCCTCCGGCACGAAGCCCGCGCAGGCCCGCAGCAGCGACGCAAACGCGTCGGCGGGGCGGTCGAGGCTGGCGCAGTTCGTCTGCTCCAGCGTATGGAGCGCGGCAAGGCGCTCGGAAAACACGCGGTCGCAGTCGGGCTGGCGCTTTGCGGCGCGGCGGTACGCGCGGCGGTAGAGCAGCAGCCCTGCGCCTGCGGTAAAGCGCTTGCCGTCCTGCTGCGCGTCGCGCAGCTTCCAGTAGCTCAGAAGCACGCTCAGGTCGGCGGCATAGTCCATTGCCGCATCACGCGGCAGGCAGTCCTTCCTGCAAACCACGCGGGCCGGGCAGAAGCAGCGCTCCGGCTGCCGCCCCTCCCCGCCGCCGAGCAGGAAGTACAGAAACGTCATATCATAGTTTACAAGGAAGCGGGCGCGGAAGCCGTAGCGCTTCTTGA
>CAKUNB010000009.1 GCA_934668285.1 uncultured Oscillospiraceae bacterium
GCGCGGGTCAGGCCGGTCATCTCGATCTCAATGCCGAAGTTCTGACTTCTCACGGCAATATCCCTCCGTTTTCTGCATAGCGGCTGTAGTAGGCGCTGCCAAAGGTGGCGCGTTGGGCTTGAACGGTTTCGCTCTGGTCGGCGGGGGCTTCAAAGTGGAAAAGGACGGCGTTAGAGGCTTCCAAAACAGAGCTTGCATTTTGCAGTGCCGCGAGGACGGCAGGGAAGCGGTCTTGCAGCTCTTGGCACAAAAAGTCCGCCTGTAGCTTTGCGTCGGCAACGGACGTGCCGCGCGTCTTAGCAAGGGTCAGCAGCGCCGCCTTGCGCTCCGGTGTCGTCCACTGTGCCAAGCCGTAGCCCGCGCGATCGGAGGCAAAGTTCAAATAGCTTCCGGCGTCGACCGCCTGCGTGTAGGCCGCGTCCGAGTAGCCGAGCGCGGCCTCGTAGGTGTCCTGCAAATTGTCCGGACGGAGGCCGCTTTCGGCATAGAGGTTGCCCATTAGCCCGGCCACACCGTAGGGATTCTGAATGGCTTCGTAGAGCGCCAACCAAAGCTCCGCCTCCCCGCCGACCGCAGGCACGTCAGAAAGGTAGGAGATGTACGGAATTTTCAGCCAATGCGTCCAGTCGCCGTCGGCCAGACGGGAGCGGATGACGCCGACCGTGGTGCGGCTGGCGTGGATGACCTCCCCGTTGCCGACGTAAATTCCAATATGCCCCTTTCGCCAGACGGCAAGGCCGGGAAGCTCCGGTATCGTGTCGATGCTGCCCTTTTCCGTGGCGTTGGCATAAAAATCGTCCGAGCCGAGGTCCGGCATCCCATTCGTGCCGTATTCCAGCTCCCGCGTTTCGGCGTTCAGCCAGCCGTAGCCCTTGATGAGTCCGGCGCAGTCCGCCGTTCTGCCGTGCAGCCAGTGTTCGCGGATGAATTCCTCCTGCTCCGCCAGCTCCTCCGGATACTGCTCCAGCTTAGCCTCCAGCATGGCGCTGCTCAACACCTCGCCATACGTACCCCAGACATACCCCCAGCCCGATTTTTCTGCCGCGACCGCCCATTGGACGAGGTCCAGATTGTTTTTGGTAGATGGGTCAACATAGCCGGAGGTATCGATTTGCACAGAGCGGATAATTTGCAGGAGTGGTGCGAAGTCCTCTGCGGAAAGCGCCGTGCCGAACGCGGCATTGACGGTCTCCAGCAATTCCGCGTCGCTCTGTCCCTCCGAAAAGCAGGCCGCCAGCTGCGCGGCAAAGTCCGGTTCATTCGCGTAGTCCGAGAGCGCGAACAGGTACAGCGCGTGCGCCTCGTCGGTACGGGCGGGAAAGCCCGCCGCCGTCATGGCGCGTTCGATGTCCAACAGCGTTCCCTCCGCCGCCAGCAGCTTCTCCCGTGCCTCGGCGGAGAGGTTTTCCAGCACCATCTCCTGCAAACGCTCCGTGTCGATCTCCAACGTGCCTTGGAACAGACCGACGACCGCGGCAATAGGCATGAGAATAATGATGAAAACGCCAAGGACAATGCCTCCGACGGTTTTCCACGCTTTCTTATCCGGAACAACGGCGGCGACCTTTTTCAGCACCGATGCGGCGGTAATGCTCATGCGATCACCTTCCTCCCGCCGTGCCGAACAGCGCCGCCTTGTATTCCGGGGCAATCACCTGCAAAAGATACCGCTCGTTGCCGCAGCGGTAGAGGCACGTGCCGCGTTCCGGCGAGCGGATGCGCTCGAACTCTGCCGCCTCGATTTGCAGGGCATCCATATATTCCTTGGGATTGATCTGGCCGGGGTGGAACAGGAACTGGTGCGTCGGGATGGAGAACAGCGGCTTGGTGTATTCGCGGATGGAGGGAATTAAAAAATCCTCGATGTTCTGGCTGGCCAGAAGCATCGAGGAATCCTTTTTCCGCACCCGTTTCATACAGTTGCGGAGATATTCAATTGCGGTCCTGTTTGTCAAAAACAGATACAGCTCGTCGATTCCGGCGACGGTATTGCCGCGGCCCAGAAGCTGATTGCTCAGATACGACAGGATATTAAACAGCATGGCGTCCTTGAGCCGCCGGTTCGTGTCGAGCAGACCTTTGACGCCGAACACGAGAAATTCGCTGTCCACGAGATTCGTGTGGCCGTTAAAATACTTGCGCTCCGCGCCGACGCACATGGAGTGGATGCCGAGGCAGACCTCTTGGAGCGTTTGCTCGGTATACAGGTACTTCCTCTGCCGGTCGTAGCTGTAAAATTCCTCCTCGCAGAGGCGGTAAAGGTCCTCCATGACCGGAAAATCCGCCGGACGCTTTTCGCGGTAGTCCGTGGAATCCGTAATGCCGAAGCGGGCGTAGAGCTTGGCGAGCAGAATTTCGATCGTATCGAGCTGCGCGTCCGTAAAATCCTTGTAGGCGCGGAAGAAGTCTTTCAGGAACGCGATGTGCTGTGAGAGTCGCGTCACTTTATGAAATGCTTTCGGTGCAAATTCATCTTGGTCGCGGGCGCTTGATTCAGCATCCTGTGGTGTGCGCGAATCGGACGCAGGCACGGCCTGTTCCGTCCATGCCTTTGGCTCCAAGGGGTTAATGGTATACGCGCCGCTCATAAAGTCGATATAACAGCCGCCGAGCGAATGGCAGAGCGTTTCGTACTCCGCCTCCGGGTCGAGGCAGAGGACCGCCTTGCCGGATTCGCGGAGGTTGGTCAAAATGAGCTTGAGCAGATAGCTTTTGCCCTGACCGGAATTGCCGAGGATGAGAATGTTGCCGGTCGTCTTGTCCTCCGCGCGGCGGTCGAAGTCCACGAGGATGTTCGACCCGAACTTGTCCCGACCGAGGTACAGCCCCTGCGGGTCGGTCTTGCCGGAAAAGTTGAAGGGAAAGAGATTGGCCGCGCTGGACGCAGGCAGTACGCGCTCATACTGTGTGCCGAACTGATTTGCGCCTGTAGGCAGGACGGAGAGGAAGCCCTCCTTCTGCCGCAGGGTCAGGCGGTCTACGGAAAGCTTCGCCCGCGTCAGCTCCATGGCAATGTCGGCCTGCAGCTCGCGGAGCGCGTCCATGCTGCGGGCCTTTAGCTCAAGGAACACCGCCACATGGAGCAGCGGCTCGCGGTTTTTTCGCAGCTTTGCCAGCAGCTCCACCACATCCTGCAGATTGCCCGCGGCGGCAATGGTTTCGTTCACGTCGTTGCCGCCGCTTTTGAGCTTATTCCGGCGGGCGGCGTTCTGGATGATTTTCCGCTGCTCGCCCGCCTCCACCAGCCGGTGGTAGATGCGCAGCGTCACACCGCTGCGGTCAGCCAGCTGCGCCAGCAGCGCCTGCTCCTCCGTCGAGGGCGGATACTCCCGCACCGCCCACACGCAGCGGTAACTGTCCCCCACAAGATAATGGTCCGGCAAAAACTTCACCATCCCCGGCAGGATCATATCAAAAAAATCCTTGGGCGTGGCCTCCGGGGTCGTGTTTGCTGTTTGTTTTTTCATTCGTTCACCTCCTCAAAATACTGCGTGCCGTCGAAGTCCGGAAGGGCATCGCCGGTGGGGGTGGCGTCGAGGTAGAGGGCGAGCAGGCGCTTCAGCTCCGGCGGCTTCATGCGGCGGACCTCGAAGCCCTGCTCGGCGATGCGCTTTTCGATGCGGTTGACGGTGTCCAGCATCTGCTTGTCCTTGCCCTCCCTCCGGCGGGCGGCGAAGAAGAACTGCCGCGCCGTCGCCATCTCCGTCTGGATGCGGTCGAGAAAGGCGATATCCTTCTGAATCACGCTGCGGACGTTGGAATTCTGTTCTTCTGTCAGTCGATTTGTCAGGTGCGCCTTGTTGGCGTCGAAGCACTCCGCCGCGTCCGTGCAGAGAATTTCGAGGTCGGGAATCGCGGAGAGCACCATCATGAGGTTCCGGATTTTGTCGGCAATGTGCGCCTCGGACAGGACGGAGATATTCGTCGGCGCGACCTGATAAAACAGCAGCTCGCCGCCGTCCGTCAGCAGGCCGTATTTCGTAAAGCCCTGCATCCCGAACAGCTCCTGCACCGAGCGGCTGCGCGGCCGTTTTTTGATTCGCAGCAGCTTCATCCCTCTACCTCCTGCCGCCACGCAAAGCGCTGCTGCGTCCCGATGAAATACCGCGCCGCCCAGCGTAAGAAATCCAGCACAGTAGTGTCCTCCAGCCGGATGGTGAGAAAGCCGTAGCAGAGCGTGGCCGCGGCGGGCAGCAGAAGCCGCAGCTCCACCAGCAGCACGGCAGAAAGCAGCGCCGCCACGCTGAGCGTTACAAAATCCCGCAGGCTCCAGAGCCACAGGCTGGCCGCCGCGCGGAGATTTTGCGGATATAAATAATGTGTCATGAATAACCTCCTATTTTGCCGCCCGCGCCACACTGCGTGTGAGATTGACCGCGGTGGTCGTGGCGTGGACGACGGACATCATGTTGATGCGCACCGAGCTGTCCAGTCCGAACTGCTGCGCAATGCGCGGCACCTCGTTGGCAGCCAGCATGATACCCAGCCCCAGCAGCATCCGGTCAGGGAAGGTCAGCAGCCCCAGAAAGAGCAGACTCGTCTGCAAAAACGCCGTCAGGCACAGCGCCGCGATCTGCTTCATCCACTGGTTGAAGCCGTCCTGATACCCCCGCGGGACGCTGAACAGATACAGCGCGCCGACGGCCATCTGCACAAGCAGAATGCCGCCGCGCTTGATGTTGGCGAAGAATATCTTGATGACGCAGTAGGCAAAGGCGATCAGCGCGAGGATATTGAACAGATTCCCGCTGACGTTGTTCGCCACGGAGAAGCTGCCGACCAGCACGCTGGTACTCTCCTCCGCGAGGTCGATGCTCCGCCCACCGGCAAAGAGGGCGGACAGGTCGTGGGAAAAGGTATTTTGCAGGCTGACGCAGAACCGGTACAGCTCCACCGGAACAACGCCGACCAGTGAACAGGCGAAAAAGCCCTTGAGAATGTTAATGGCCGTTGCCTTGATGTTCGCGCGGCCGCACTGGTATTCGATGGCGACGTCAAAAATCGCCACGACCGTTCCGGCGGCGAACAGTGCCCAGCCGAACAGGGTAAACAGCCGCAGCGTCGCCTGAATCCAGTCCAGCGCGAAGATATCTGCGCCCATGCCGCTCATGCGGGTGAAAAAGTCCGCGACGGCGTTGTAGATCGTTTCGTAGCTCCATTGCAGCATGGTGTTCCAAATCGTGTTGGAAACCTGCTCCCCCAGAAACGAAAATGTGTCGCCGATGGCGCTGCCGATGGACGCGATCAGCTCGGTCAACCAATCCAGCAAGCTGCATCACCTCCGTCACAGAATGGACCAGATATACAGCGGCGCGGTCAGCGTAAAGATGAGGCAGGCAAACAAAATGCATGGCGCAGCGAATTCAAGCTGCCCGTGCTTGCGATACTCAAAATAGCTGGTACCGACCTTGACGAAGAACAAAATGGCGAGGATCATGTCGCAGACCGGAAAGATGACGTTGTTCACCACGGTTTGAATCTGCGACTTTGCGCTGTTCCACGTGTCCTCAATCGCGCCGGACACATCTCCCGCCGCCGCGGCGCTGAGAGAGCAGAGCGCAAGCAGCACGATGAGCAGTCCTGCGAAGCACAGAAGCCGCCTGATTTTTTCTTTCATGCCGTTCATGCCGTACCTCCCATTCGCCGTTCCGCCCAGTTTGTGGTAAGATGCACAAGGGCGGCGTATTGGTCTTGCGGGGAAAGGCCGTCGAGGAACGCTTCCAGCGGCGGGTTTCCGGCCTTGCTTTTGTCGCAGTGCCTTGCGCAGGGACAGGCTTGGCAGTCCTTGCCGCAATAAAACAGCATGGAACAGTCCTCGCAGTCGTCGGTGCAGGAAAAGGCGGAATCACGGTCGATCTGCTCGACGGTGACTTTTCCTTCCTCCGCGGTAAATTGCAGCGCGCCGCCGGGGTCGATGCCGGAATCCAGCAGCACTTCATACGGAACGTCCAGCCGCACAAACAGCGGCGGGGAATTCAAATTCTTCATAAAATACCTCCTATTCAGTTTCATCAAACAGACTGATTTGTTTTGGTTCGGCGCGTTCGCGCTCGGAGAGGTCGTAGTTGGCGACCAGCAGCTCCGGAAATTCTTTTCCGGCCTCGAAGCGCTGCGCCATGCTGTGGGCGCGTTTGAAGTCAAAAAACTGATGCCCCGCGTACAGCGCCCGAATTTCGGGGCAGTCGTTGTACGACAGCAGGAACTTTCCCTGCGCCGCCGTCAGGACGCGGTGCAGCCGCAGGTGGTCGTCCCACGCAAAGCCGCAGTCGTAGACGTACTCGCTGGTAAAATACGGCGGGTCGCAGTAGAAAAAGCTGGTCGGGCGGTCATAATGCCGGATGAGGGTTTCAAAGTCCTGATTTTCAATGACGACGTTTTCGCAGCGGCGGGAAAAGGCCTGAATCAGGCCGAACAGGCTGCGGACGTTGAACGGCTGGCAGGCAAACGACCGTCCGCCGCTGGCGTAGCTGCTGCGGATGAGCTTGAGGAACATAATAGCGCGGCGGAGATCGTAATCCTCGCGGGCGGCAGCGTAGAGGGTGCGAATTTCCTGCGCCTGAATGGGCGGAAGCAGGACCTCGCTCAGCTCCAACTGCTGCTGAAAATACGCGTCGTCGAATTCCTCGCGGCGGAAGAACTTTTTCAGGACGTTGAAATCGTCACGGGCGTTGAGATTCAGGAAGCCGAGCGCGCGGATGAACTCCACCGGCCGGTCGCGCATACAGCGGAACAGGTTGACGAGGTTCCGGTTGTAGTCGTTCAGCACCTCAAACCGATCCGGCACCGCCTTCCCCAACAGCACCGCCCCGGACCCGCCGAACGGCTCAATGTACCGCTCATACTCCAGCGGAAACATCCCATACAAAACCCGCAGCACCGGCGTCTTGTTCCCCATCCAACTAACCGGAGACTTCATGCAAGGGTCATCTCCTCAGCCTTCTGCGGGGCGGCTTCGTTGAGGAAGTCGGCGAACGTTTCCGACGTGCCGGTAAAATTCGGTTCCGTTTCTGCCGTGAACGAAAGATAGCCGCGCTTGCCGAAGTCCAGCGGCTCGCGCAGCAGCACAGAGCCGCCGTGATTGACGCCGACCTTCGGCTCTACAGAGCAGAAGCGGCTGCCGTCGTCGCTGTGGCGCAGGTGGTAGCAGTACAGTCCGGCGGGAACGTCCGCATCCGTCAGGCGGGCGTTGGTAAACAGCGCGGGCTTGCCCAGCAGCTCGATCCGCTCATATTTCTCGTCCTCCAAATAGATATAGCCTGTACCGGCGGCATTCAGGGCAAGGCCCCATGCCTCCGGCGCAGCGCCCATGACGCTGCAAGCAAACGCGACCGCCTCCCGCTCCGTTTCGGGGAACCATTCCTCTGCACACGCGCCGTCCCGATAGCGATATCTGCCGCAGTTGCAGCCGACGTCCTCGTCTGCCCATTCGTGTTCGATTTCCACGTCAGGAAACAGCTCTGCCAGCTTCCGCAGCACTGGATGCGGCGCGGACCACGCCGTCTGAAAGGCGAGGCAATTTCCCTCTCGAAACCTCCCATCCTCGCAGCCGTAAGCATTCCATTTCGTGCCCCAGTGCTTGACGCGCCAGTCGTACCACGTGGCGGCGCCGTATAAGCGGAGATTGTTCCACGCAGCCTTTCCCAGCGCCCACACCTCCGGCCGGATGTCCGTGCGCTGGCGCAAAAAGGCCGCCTCGCTCTCGCGTGGGATATCCGCCAGCTCGTCCTGATGCAGCGTCCCGCCGAGCGTGTAGACTTCGATAAAGTCCTTGTAGGCTTGCAGGCCGGCATCTGTCTTGCTGCTTGCCTCAATGTTCAGGCTCTCCGGCATGGGCAGAATTTTGTTAAAGTCTACCGACCCAAGCACAAGCCCATCCTGCCGGACCGCCTCCAACACCTCCCGCACCCGCGCCGCATCCCCACGCAGCGTCAGCACATTCGTTACATGATTTGGCATTTCTTTCACCTCTTGCTTTCTGATTTGTATATAAAAAACCGAAGCACCGAACGGTTTTGCGGTCGGTGCTTCGGTAATTTTTCTAGTTGTATTAAATTTGTATAAAAGCGGCACTTTACGGTCACAGCGCACTGCACGATGCTGCGCAGCCGGACTTCAGAGAATACAAAGAAGCCACCCAAACGGGTGGCTTCCTGTATGGTGGACCTTAGGGGGATCGAACCCCTGACCTCAAGATTGCGAACCTTGCGCTCTCCCAGCTGAGCTAAAGGCCCAAATTTCTGGTGTTTTCTGAACTTTTTGATGCAAAATGGAATCGGCGGATGCGGCGTGTTTTCGGGGCCCGCTTTAAGGACCATTCGCTCTCCCAGCTGAGCTAAAGGCCCAAAGTATGGGGCGGATTGGGTTCCGTGGGGATTATTATAGCACGTTGTTTGAAAAATGCAACTGTTTTTTCGCGAATTGTGGAAAAATCTTATGTGGGGCGGCGGGGAACTCGGGCGATTTCTGCGCGTCAAAAGAAAAAACGCGGCGGGGTGGCACCCCGCCCTACGGATTCTATCGACACTGCCTGCACGGGCCGATGTACCCGCAAGGGGTATGCCGCATCCGTAAGGCTCCTTCGTCGGAAACTTCTGCGCAATGGGCATCGGCCCCTACGCAAAACCGGAGGTGGGCGTGTCTGTCGGCGGGTGGGCAGGAGGGCCTTGCGTTTCGGCGCAAAGCATGATATGATAGGCGCAAAGGAGGCGGTTTTTTTGAACGACCACAACATTCCTTCTGATTACGATCTGCAGAACGGCTCCGGCCTGGGGTCGGAGGCGGATGGTTTGAACGGCAACTACACACCGAACGGCGGCTATAGACCCGAGGCGGATGGCTTGGACGACGGCTATGCGCCGGAAGGCGGCTATAGGCCCGAGGCGGATGGCTTGGACGACGGCTATGCGCCGGAGGGCGGCGCGTATTATGGCAGCGCGGAGGGGGAACCCTATGACGGCGCGGGAGCGCCGTACGATGACGCAGGAGAATCCTATGACGGCAGCGAGGAGCCTTACGATGGCGGGGAACCCTACGATGAGGGGGAACCCTACGATGAGGACTGCGAGCCTTACGACGAGGCGGATGCAGAAGGCTATGAGGACGGCGAATACACCGACGTGCCGCGGCCGAAGCGCAGGAAAAAGCGCCCGCTGCCGCTGCGCATTCTGCGGATTGCGGGCAAGGCGCTGCTGGCGGCGGTGCTGATCGCGGCTATTCTCGCGGGCGGGCTGTTCGGCTATCTGACCGTTGCGGAGTATACGCCGGCCTACGCCGAGACGGCGCAGCGCGGCGCGGTCTCCGCAACGCAGAAGTTCAGCGGCAATACCCTGCGCCTGTTGACCTTCAACACCGGCTACGGCGGGCTTGGCGAGGATGCCGACTTCTTCATGGACGGCGGCAGCGGCGTGAATCCCGACGAGGAGTCGACTGTGACCTATAATATGATGGGCATCGAGTGCATCTTGGAGGATGCCGACGCCGATGTTATCCTCCTGCAGGAGGTGGACACCGATTCGGCGCGCTCGTTTGGCCGCAACCAGTGGCTGCAATACGAGTACGATCTGAAGAAGTACGAGTCCCGTTACGCGCTGAACTATTCGTGCGACTACGTTCCCTATCCCGTAACCAGCCCGATGGGGCGGATGCACTCCGGCATTGCGACCTACAGCCGCTACGACATCAGCTCCGCGACGCGTTACAGTCTGCCGTGCCCGTTTACATGGCCGACACGCGTGGCAAATCTCAAGCGCTGTCTGCTCGTTACGCGCATTCCCATCGCCAACAGCGAGCAGGAGCTTGTGATCGTCAACCTGCATCTGGAGGCCTATGACGACGGCGAGGGCAAGGCCGCGCAGACCGAGCAGCTCCTCACGCTGCTCAAGGAGGAGTACGAAAAGGGGAACTACGTCATCGCCGGCGGCGACTTCAACCAGACCTTCCCCGGCGCGGCCGACCGCTATCCGGTCAGCGCGGACAGCGCATGGAAGCCCGGCCTGCTCGACCGGTTGTCCGACGGCTGGAGCTACACGTATGATGACAGCAACCCGACCTGCCGCTCGCTTGACGCGCCGTACAGCACGGATTCGCAGCATTTTGTGATCGACGGCTACATCGTCTCGCCGAATGTGCAGGTCGACCGCGTGCAGACGCTCGACGAGGGCTTTGTCTACTCCGACCACAATCCGGTGCTGCTGGACGTTACGCTGCTGTCGTAACACGCTTTGCGGACGCCGAGGGAGAGAAATCCAGAGCTTTTCCGAAAAAAGTCCGGAATTTTTGAAAATTCTGCTTTACTTTTTCGGCCGCACGTGCTATCATGATACGGCTGACGGTTTCGTCTGCAAGCATTTTTGCTCCTCGCGCTCAGTCCAGGGAGAAAGCGCCGATCCTCGGTGCATTTCCGCCGCCCCGACTTAGCCGACGGAGAATCATTTCAGAAAGGTGGAAACAACCATGATTCAGAAGGAAAAGAAAACCGCGATCATTGCCGAGTACGCGACCCATGAGGGCGACACCGGCTCCCCCGAGGTTCAGATCGCAATCCTCACCGCCCGCATCAACGAGCTGACCGAGCA
Source organism: uncultured Oscillospiraceae bacterium (assembly GCA_934668285.1). Classification (GTDB taxonomy): domain Bacteria; phylum Bacillota; class Clostridia; order Oscillospirales; family Oscillospiraceae; genus JAZOXB01. The sequence goes on from CAKUNB010000009.1 coordinate 10,575, forward strand.
CCTGCGCGAGCACAAGCACGACAACCACTCCCGCCGCGGCCTGCTCATGATGGTCGGTAAGCGCCGCAGCCTGCTGGACTATCTGGCAAAGAAGGACATCAACCGTTACCGCTCCATTATCGCGCGTCTGGGCATCCGTAAGTAATTTTGTGAGATAGAGGGTGACCAACTTCCGGTCGCCCTCTTTTCGCATACCGTCCCCGCTCGCGGGAGCGCCGTTTAGCAGTTGAAGGTACGGCCCAGGGCCGCAGCTTCAAGTGCTAAACCTCCCGCGAAACACCATATTTTTTAAGGAGGTTTCCCATGGTTACCAGAAAGCAGTACCCCAACCATCACGTTTTTGAGACCGTCATCGGCGGCCGTCCCTTCACGGTCGAGACCGGTAAGGTCGCGGAGCTGGCCGACGCCGAGTGCATCTGCCGCTACGGCGACACCACCGTCCTCGTCACCGTCACCTGCTCGCCCGACCCCAAGCCCGGCATCGACTACTTCCCCCTGACCATCGAGTTCGAGGAGAGAATGTACTCCGTCGGCCGCATCCCCGGCAGCTTTAACCGCCGCGAGGGCAAGCCCTCCGAGCGCGGCATCCTCAACAGCCGCATCATCGACCGCCCGATGCGCCCGCTGTTTGATGACGAGCTGAGAAACGACGTCGTCGTCACCTGCACCGTGCTGACCAACGACTACGACAACCCCGTGGAAATCGTCGCCTCCCTCGGCGCATCCATCGCCATCGCTTCGTCCGACGTTCCCTGGAACGGCCCGGTCGCCACGACCAACGTCTGCCACCTGAACGGCGAGTATATCATCAACCCCTCCACCGATCAGCGCAACGCGTCGGACTGCTTCGTGTGCATCTCCTCCACCTTCGAGAAGGTTGTCATGATCGAAACCGAGGCCAAGGAAGCTCCCGAGGCCATCGTCTACGAGGCCATCCGCATCGCCCATGAGACGAACATGGAGGTTGTGAAGTTTATCAACGAGATCGTCGCGACGATCGGCAAGCCGAAGTTCACCTTTGAGAAGGCCGCCGTCAACCATGAGCTGCTCGACGACCTGTGCGCCTATGGCATGGATCAGATCGAGTACGCCCTCGACACCGACGACAAGAACATCCGCGAGGAGCGCCTGACCGCTGCCCGCCGCGATTTTGCCGAGAAGTTCGCCGAGAAGTACGAGGATTTCGATATCAACATCGACGTCTGCCTGTATAAGATGCAGAAGAAGGTCGTCAAGAAGTGGCTCCTCGCGGGCAAGCGCGTGGACGGCCGCGGCATGGACGAGATTCGCCCGCTCGACGCCGAGGTCGGCGTTCTGCCGCGCGTCCACGGCTCCGGTCTGTTCGCCAGAGGCCAGACGCAGGTTCTGTCCATCTGCACGCTGAACACGCTCTCCGCCGCGCAGAAGCTCGACACGATCTATCAGGAAGACACCAAGCGCTATATCCACCACTATAACTTCCCGTCCTTCTCCACCGGCGAGGCCCGTGCGGCCCGCTCCACCTCCCGCCGCGAGATCGGCCATGGCTCGCTGGCAGAAAAGGCGCTGCTGCCCGTCATCCCGTCCGTCGAGGAGTTCCCGTACGCCATCCGCGTCGTGTCCGAGGTTCTGTCCTCGAACGGCTCGACCTCGCAGGGCTCCATCTGCGGCTCCACGCTCGCGCTGATGGACGCAGGCGTTCCCATCAAGCGCCCCGTCGCGGGCATCTCCTGCGGCCTCATCTCCGACCAGGAGACCGGCGAATGGCGCACCTTCACCGACATTCAGGGTGTCGAGGACTTCCACGGCGAGATGGACTTCAAGGTCGCCGGTACAAGCGAGGGCATCACCGCCATTCAGATGGACCTGAAGAACAAGGGCCTGACGATGGAAATCATTGCCGACGCGCTCGAGCGCTGCCGCAAGGCCCGTCTGGAAATTCTCAACGAGGTCATGCTCCCCTGCATCTCCGCACCGCGCGCCGAGGTTTCCGACTACGCGCCGAAGATGATCTCCATGAAGATCCCCGTTGAGAAGATCCGCGAGGTCATCGGCTCCGGCGGCAAGACCATCCAGAAGATCTGCGCCGACACCGGCGCCAAGGTCGACATCGACGACGACGGCAACGTCTTTATCGCTGCGGTCGATCCCGCTGCGGGCTACGCCGCCAAGAAGATGATCGACGACATCTGCTTCGTCCCCGAGGTCGGCGCGCTGTACTACGGCAAGGTCGTCCGCATCCTGCCCATCGGCGCGTTCGTCGAGATCGCTCCGGGTCATGACGGCATGGTGCACATCTCCAAGCTCGAAAACCGCCGCGTCGAGAAGGTCGAGGATGTCCTCAACATCGGCGACATGACGTGGGTCAAGTTCATGGGCTTCGACGAAAAGGGCCGCGCCAACTTCAGCCGCAAGGACGCGCTGAAGGAAATCGCAGAATCCGAGAAGCAGTAAGTAAAGAAATACCGCCCGCCGTTCATTGTAACGGCGGGCGGTTTTTTTGTCAATTTTGTCAATCCGTGATGGCAAGCTCGCCGTCGCGGAGGTCGACGTGGAGGGTGGTGTTCGGCGTGACGTCTCCGCGGACGATGCGGCGGGCCAGCAGGGTTTCGACCGTGTGCTGCAAATACCGGCGCAGCGGTCTTGCGCCGTACTGCGGGTCATAGGCCGCGTCGATGACGAACTGCTTTGCGCGTTCGCTCAGCTCGCAATGGAGCTGACGGGCGCTCAGCCGCTTGTTCAGCGCGGCAAGCTGCAGGTCGATGATGCTGACGATATTGTCACGCGTCAGCGGCTTATAGAACACGATCTCGTCGAGCCGGTTCAGGAACTCCGGACGGAACGAGCGCTTGAGCAGCTGCTGGACCTTGTCGCGCGCGTCAGCGCTGATCTCGCCGTCGGGGCCGATGCCGTCGAGCAGGAGGTCGGAGCCGAGGTTGCTCGTCAGAATCAGGATGGTGTTCTTAAAATCGACCGTCCGGCCCTGCGAGTCGGTGATGCGGCCGTCGTCGAGCACCTGCAGCAGCACGTTGAACACATCCGGATGCGCCTTTTCCACCTCGTCGAACAGGACGACGGAATAGGGCTTGCGGCGGACGGCCTCGGTGAGCTGACCGCCCTCGTCGTAGCCGACGTATCCGGGAGGCGCTCCGATCAGACGCGAGACGGAGAATTTCTCCATATATTCGCTCATATCGATACGGATCAGGTTCTTCTCGTCGTCAAACAGCGCCTCAGCCAGCGCCTTGGCAAGCTCGGTCTTGCCCACGCCCGTCGGGCCGAGGAACAGGAACGAGCCGAGCGGCCGGTTCGGGTCCTGAATGCCCGCGCGGCTGCGCAGGATGGCCTCGGAGACGGACTTGACCGCCTCGTCCTGCCCGATGACGCGCTGATGCAGGACTTTATCGAGGTTCAGCAGCTTTTCGCGCTCGCCCTCGACAAGCTTGGCCACCGGAATGCCCGTCCAGCGCTCGACGATTTTTGCGATTTCCTCCTCGGTGACCTTGTCGCGCAGGAGGCTGCCCTGCTTGGCGCTCTGCGCCAGCTGCTCCTCGTGGGCCAGCTGTTTTTTCAGCTCCGGCAGCTCGCCGTACTTCAGGCGCGCGGCGGTTTCGAGGTCGTAGCTCTGCTCGGCCTTTTCGATCTCCGCGCCGAGCTGCTCGATGCGCTCACGCAGCTGCTGCACCTTGCCGATGGCGTTCTTTTCGTTCTCCCACTGGGTTTTCATGGCGTTGAACGCGTCGCGCTGCTCGGCCAGCTCCTTGCGCAGCTCGGCCAGACGGCCCTTGGACAGCTCGTCGTCCTCGTGCTTGAGGGACGCTTCTTCAATTTCCATCTGGATGATCTTGCGGCGAATCACGTCCAGCTCGGTCGGCATGGAGTCCATCTCCGTGCGGATCATGGCGCAGGCCTCGTCCACGAGGTCAATGGCCTTATCCGGCAGGTAGCGGTCGGTGATATAGCGGTCGGAGAGGGTCGCGGCGGCGATGATCGCGGGGTCCGTGATCTTCACGCCGTGGAACACCTCGTAGCGCTCCTCAAGGCCACGCAGGATGGCAATGGTGTCCTCAACCGTCGGCTCCTTGACCAGCACGGTCTGGAAGCGGCGCTCGAGCGCGGGGTCTTTTTCGATATACTTGCGGTATTCGTCGAGGGTCGTCGCGCCGATGCAGTGCAGCTCGCCGCGGGCGAGCATCGGCTTCAGGAGATTGCCCGCGTCCATGCTGCCCTCGGTCTTGCCCGCGCCGACGATGGTGTGCAGCTCGTCGATGAACAGGATGACGCGGCCCTCGGAGGCCTTGACCTCGTTCAGGACGGCCTTTAACCGCTCCTCAAATTCGCCGCGGTATTTCGCGCCGGCGATCAGTGCGCCCATGTCGAGGGAGAAGATCGTCTTTTCCTGCAGGGACTTCGGCACGTCGCCGCGCACGATGCGCTGCGCCAGCCCCTCGGCAATGGCGGTCTTGCCGACGCCCGGCTCGCCGATCAGGACGGGATTGTTCTTCGTTTTCCGCGACAGGATGCGGATGACGTTCCGGATTTCCTCGTCGCGGCCGATGACGGGGTCGGTTTTCTTGTCGCGGGCCTTTTTCACGAGGTCGGTGCCGTACTTGGCCAGCGCCTCATAGGTGTCCTCGGGGTTGTCGGTCGTGACGCGCGCCGTGCCGCGAACGGCTTGCAGCGTTTGCAGCGCCGCCTCCTTCGTAATGCGGTAGTCGTCGAGCAGCGGCTTGACGGTCGCGTCGGCGGTGTCCAGCATGGCGAGGAACAGATGCTCGACGGACACATAGTCGTCGCGCATGGACTTCGCCGTCTCCTGCGCCTTGGCCAGCAGCTGGTCCATGCCGCGCGAGATATAGAACTGGTCGGCATCGCGCCCGCTGCCGGTCACGGCGGGCAGCTTCTCGACCGCCGCCCGCGCCGCTGCGGTCAGGCTCTCGACGGAAACGTCCATTTTTTTCAAAAGCTGGGGAATCAGGCCGTTGTCCTGCTCCAGCAGCGCAAGCAGCAGGTGTGCCTGCTCGATCTGCTGGTTCTGATGCGCCGCAGCAAGCTGCTGCGCCGACTGGATCGCCTGAAGGGTTCTCTGGGTAAATTCGTTGGTATTCATACTGTATGCTCCTTCCTGCCCCGCCGCCGGAAAAACCGGCGCGGCGCCGGATTTTTAGCACTCTCGCTATTAGAGTGCTAACTCTTTTTTCTTCATCATATCACTGTTTTCCCGTTTGTCAAGCGGGGGAAATATGAATTTTTTGTGACGCTTTTCGACCGCCTGCGGAGGGAATGGCCCAGCGGGCGGCGCTTTCCTGCACCCGTGCGCGCAGCGACGGGAAAAATGTCGCAGAAAATTTACAAAAGGCTCTTGACATTCGGAAAGAAATTGGTATTATATAGTCGTTAGCACTCAACGGCTCTGAGTGCTAAGGCAAGACCGCACAATTCAACAAGGGCATTCGGCGAGAGATTTTTTGTCGAGACAAGGTTTGAAAAGTGCAGGAATACTTTGTGTATTTCAAACTTTTCAGACCGATGGATCGGCGAAAAATGTCCGGCGAAGGCCGAAGGTGAATTATGCGGTATTGCCTCAAGACATCACATCATAATAAAATGGGAAACCATAGGAGGTATTTACAATGAAACTGACTCCCCTTGCAGACCGCGTGCTGCTCAAGCCCGTGGAGGCGATGGAAACCACCGCGTCCGGCATTATCCTGTCCACTGCGAACAAGGAAAAGCCCGTGATTTCTGAGGTCGTCGCGGTCGGCCCCGGCGGCGTTGTTGACGGCAACGAGGTCAAGATGGTCGTCAAGGTCGGCGACAAGGTCGTCGTCGCGAAGTACGCAGGCACCGAGGTCAAGCTCGACGACAAGGACTACTCCATCGTCCGCCAGAGCGACATTCTCGCAATTGTTGAGTAATCAGGAGGTTTTTGAACTATGGCAAAGATGATTGAATTCGGCGAAGACGCCCGCAAGAAGCTGCAGTCCGGTATCGACCAGCTTGCAAATACCGTGAAAGTTACCCTCGGCCCCAAGGGCCGCAATGTCGTGCTCGGCAAGAAGTACGGCGCTCCGCTCATCACCAACGACGGCGTGACCATCGCCAAGGAGGTTGAGCTGGAGGATCCGTTTGAGAACATGGGCGCGCAGCTCGTCCGCGAGGTTGCAACCAAGACCAACGACGTCGCCGGCGACGGCACCACCACCGCAACCCTGCTGGCGCAGGCCATCGTCCGCGAGGGCCTGAAGAACGTTTCCGCCGGCGCAAACCCCATGGTCATGCGCAAGGGCATGCAGAAGGCCGTTGACGCTGCCATCGAGGCCATCAAGGAAAATTCGCAGGCTGTCAATGGCAGCGAAGATATCGCAAGAGTCGGCACCGTCTCCTCCGGCGACGAGGAGGTCGGCAAGCTGATCGCCGAGGCCATGGAGAAGGTCACCGCCGCCGGTGTCATCACCATCGAGGAATCCAAGACCGCCGAGACCGGTCTGGATGTCGTCGAGGGCATGCAGTTCGACCGCGGCTATATCTCCCCCTATATGGTCACCGACACCGACAAGATGGAAGCCGTCGTCGACGATCCGTATATCCTCATCACCGACAAGAAGATTTCCACCATTCAGGACATCCTGCCCATTCTGGAGCAGATCGTCAAGGCGGGCCAGAAGCTCGTCATCATCGCCGAGGACGTCGAGGGCGACGCGCTGAGCACGCTGCTGGTCAACCGTCTGCGCGGCAGCTTCAACTGCGTTTGCGTCAAGGCCCCCGGCTTTGGCGACCGCCGCAAGGAAATGCTCCGCGATATCGCCATCCTCACCGGCGGCACCTACGCTGCCTCCGAGCTGAACATCAATCTGCAGGAGCTGCAAATTTCTGACCTCGGCCGTGCCCGCCAGATCAAGGTCAACAAGGACAACACCGTCATCGTCGACGGCTGCGGCGACCCCGAGGCCATCCGGAACCGCGTCAACGAGATCAAGGCGTCCATCAAGGTCACCACGTCCGACTACGACCGCGAGAAGCTGCAGGAGCGGCTGGCGAAGCTGTCTGGCGGCGTCGCCGTCATCCGCGTCGGCGCGCAGACCGAGGTTGCCATGAAGGAGCAGAAGCTCCGCGTCGAGGATGCCCTGAACGCGACCCGCGCGGCCGTGGAGGAAGGCATCGTCGCAGGCGGCGGCACGGCGTTTGTCAACGCCATCCCCGCAGTCGAGAAGCTCGTTGCCAAGCTCACCGGCGATGAAAAGACCGGCGCGTCCATCATCGCCAAGGCGCTGCAGGCCCCGATCCGCCAGATCGCCGAGAACGCCGGTGTCGACGGTTCCGTCGTCTTCGAGAAGATCAAGTCCAGCCGCAAGGTCGGCTATGGCTACAACGCCTACACCGCAACCTACTGCGACATGATCCCGTCCGGCATCGTCGATCCGACCAAGGTCACGAGAACCGCGCTGGAGAACGCAGCGTCCATCGCCGCCTGCGTCCTGACCACCGAGTCCATCGTCGCTGATAAGCCCGATCCCGCTGCCGACGCAGCAGCCGCAGCCGCCGCAGGCGGCGCAGGCATGGGCGGCATGTATTGATACCAATCCAAAAAGCAAGCAAGCCGCTGTCCGGTTTTCGGACAGCGGCTTTTTTATTCGTGCCGTCGTCAGGAACGCCGCCTACAGGGCGCACGCTTCCAACCATGCGTAGGGCGCGATGCCCTCATCGCGCCGCGAATTCCGGACGCAGAAACGATAGTGCCTGCACGCGGGCGCTCGATGAGCGCCCCTACGGCGTCTAACGGAATTTCCTGCTTATACGAACCAGCCTTCTGTGAGCTTCTTGGGCGGGAAGAAGGCGGCTTCCTTCAGCGCGCGGGTTTTGCCGTCGGGCGAGAAGAAGAGGGTGCGGGGCTGTCAATGCTTGAAAAAGTGCGGTGGACGGTTTATAATGTGGGCAGGCAACAAAAAGGAGGAGCGAAGGATGAAAAAGGGATTGGCAGGGCTGCTGGCGCTGCTTTTACTGGCGCTTTCCGCCTGCGCGCCGGTGCAGCCGGATGCGCCGGACAGTGATGAGACCATTCAGACGACAACCGCTGCGCCGACGGAGGCAACGACGGAAGCGCCCACGGAAACCACCGCGCCGCCGACGGAGAGCACCGCCGCGCCGACCGAGACGCAGGCCGCTCCTGCGGAGGCGCTGGTGACGGACGCGGCGTATGAGACCTTCGGCGGGCGGGAATTTCACATCCCGCAGATCAATCTGGACGGCGCAGCCGAGGTCAATCAGGCGCTTTGGGCGACGCTCTATGACGGGGTCGTCACGCCGATTCGCGAGACTTGGGAGGAGTACGGCTGGGAAGGCTACGAGTACATCCGCTACCGCTGGCAGGTGAACGACGGGATCCTGTCGCTCGTGGTAGAGAGCAGTCCGGTGGACTGGGAATGGACGGACTACTATGTTTACAATGTCTCCGCGCTGACCGGTGAGCCGGTCGCGGACGACGCGGTCGTTGCCTCGGCGGGCGTGGCGGCGGAGGGCTACGCGCAGCTGGTGCGCGAGGCGCTCGGCTCGGCCTATCTCGACGGCAAGGAGAGCTACATCGAGCAGTACGGCAGCGACGAATTCCTGCTGCAGCAGTTCGAGCGGACGGTTTCCGACGAGAATGTCAGCGCCTGCCTGCCGTACCGCGACGAAACCGGCGAGCTGTGCGTCATCGGCGCGGTCTATTCCATCGCAGGCGCAGATTATTATCTGCAGGAGATCCATCTGCAATCCTACACCCCCAACCCGCTGCTGGATACGTACCTGAAATAATTTCGCCGTAAATTCCGGACGCAGAAACGATAGTGCCTGCACGAGATTGCCACGGCCTGCGGCCTCGCAATGACATATGGGGCGGCCTTGGGACAAAACGATTCCCCTCCTGCCGGTGTGGCGGGAGGGGAATTGATTTATACCGGCTCGTTGGTGCCGTAGTAGGCGTTGCGGTACATCTGCTTGATCTCGGACATCAGGGGGTAGCGGGGGTTGGCGCCGGTGCATTGGTCGTCGAAGGCCTGCTCGACCATTGCGTCGAGCCGTTCGAGGAAGTCGGCCTCGTCGATGCCGTAGTCGCGGATGGTCTTCTTGATGCCAACCCGCTCCTTGAGCGCGTCCACGGCGGCGATCAGGCGCTCGAGCTTCTCCTCGTCGGTGCTACCGCCGAGCTTGAGATAGTCGGCGACCTCGGCGTAACGCGCGAGCGTGTGCGGGTGGTCATACTGCGGGAAGGTACCCATCTTGACGGGGACCTCAGCGGCGTTGAAGCGCAGCACCTCGTCGATCATCAGGGCGTTGGCAACGCCGTGGGGCAGATGATGGAACGCGCCGAGCTTATGGGCCATGGAGTGGCAGACGCCGAGGAAGGCGTTGGCAAAGGCCATGCCGGCCATGCAGGCGGCGTTGGCCATATTTTCCCGCGCACGCGGCTCGTTGGGGCCGTTATCGTAGGCCTTGGGCAGATTCTCGAAGATCAGCTTCAGGCTGCGCAGCGCGAGGCCGTCGGTGTAGTCCGTGGCCATGACGGAGGCGTAGGCCTCGAGGGCGTGCGTCACCGCGTCGATGCCGGAGGCAGCGGTCAGGCCCTTGGGCGCGTTCATCATCAGGTCGGCGTCCACGATGGCCATTTTGGGCAGCAGCTCGTAGTCGGCCAGCGGGTACTTTACGCCCGTGACCTCGTCGGTGATGACCGCAAACGGCGTGACCTCGGAGCCGGTACCAGCGGAGGTGGGGATTGCGACGAAATAGGCCTTTTCGCCCATCTTCGGGAAGGTGTAGACGCGCTTGCGGATATCGCAGAAGCGCATCGCCATGTCCTGGAAGTCTGCGTCGGGATGCTCGTAGAGCACCCACATGATCTTGCCCGCGTCCATCGCCGAGCCGCCGCCGATCGCGAGGATCAGGTCGGGCCGGAAGGCCGCCATCTGCGCCGCGCCCTCCTTGGCGCAGGCCAGCGTGGGGTCGGGGGCGACGTTATAGAACGTCGTGTGCGTGATGCCCATCTCGTCGAGCTTCTGCTCGATGGGATTGGTATAGCCGTTCTGGTAGAGGAAGGAGTCGGTGACGATGAACGCCTTTTTATGCGCCTTCAGCTCGCTGAGCGCGACGGGCAGACAGCCCTTTTTGAAGTACACCTTCTCCGGTGCGCGGAACCACAGCATATTCTCCCTCCTGATTGCGACGGTTTTGATGTTCAGCAGCTGGTGCACACCCACGTTTTCCGAAACGGAGTTGCCGCCCCAGCTGCCGCAGCCGAGGGTCAGGGAGGGCGTCAGCTTGAAATTATACAGGTCGCCGATGCCGCCCTGCGCCGACGGCGTGTTGACCAGAATGCGGCAGGCCTTCATTGCGTGGGCGAAGGCGTCGAGCTTTTCTCTGTGATTGACCTCGTCGAGGTAGATCGAGGCCGTGTGGCCGTAGCCGCCGTCGCGGACGAGGCGGTCGGCCTTCTGCAGGGCGTCGTTAAAGTCCGCCGCGCGGTACATTGCCAGCACGGGGGAGAGCTTTTCGTGCGCGAACGGCTCGGAAAGCTCGGTGGATTCGACCTCGCCGATCAGGATTTTGGTCTTTTCCGGCACGTCAATGCCCGCCAGCACGGCGATGGTATGCGCGGACTGGCCGACGATCTTCGCGTTGAGCGCGCCGTTGATCAGAATCACGCCGCGCAGCTTTTCTGCCTCGTCGGCGCTCAGAACGTAGCAGCCACGGCGGATGAATTCCGCCTTGACGGCCTCGTAGACGCCGTCGAGCACCACGACGCTCTGTTCAGACGCGCAGATCATGCCGTTGTCGAAGGTCTTGGAGTGGATGACGGAGGAAACCGCCAATAGAAGGTCGGCGCTGTCGTCGATCAGGGCGGGGGTGTTGCCGGGGCCGACGCCGACGGCGGGCTTGCCGGAGGAGTAGGCCGCCTTGACCATGCCGGGGCCGCCGGTGGCGAGGATGAGATCGGCCTCGTGCATGAGCTGGTTGCTCAGCTCCAGCGTCGGCTGATCGATCCAGCCAATGATATCCTCGGGCGCACCTGCTGCGACCGCCGCCTCGAGCACGACCTTCGCCGCCGCGATGGTGCAGCCCTTTGCTCTGGGGTGCGGGCTGAGGATCATGCCGTTGCGGGTCTTGAGGCACAGCAGCGCCTTAAAAATCGCGGTGGACGTGGGGTTCGTCGTGGGGATGACCGCCGCGACCACGCCGATCGGCTCGGCGATCCGCTGGGTGCCGTAGGCAGTGTCCTCCTCGAGCACGCCGCAGGTCTTGGTGCCCTTGTAGGCATTATAAATGTATTCGGACGCATAATGGTTCTTGATGACCTTGTCCTCGGCCACGCCCATGCCGGTCTCCTCGGCGGCGAGCTTTGCCAGCGGGACGCGCATCCGGTTGGCGGCGGAGGCGGCGGCGAGGAAGATGCGGTCGACCTGCTCCTGCGTGTATTCGGCAAATTTCTGCTGCGCTGCGCGGCAGCGGGCCAGCGCCTGCGCCAGCTCCTCGGTGTTGGTAACGTGAGCGTAAAGCTTTTCCATAACGATCCGTCCTTTGCTCCGATTTTATCGGTAATTGTTTACTGATATCTTTGTATCGATAATATAATACAGATATATGCGTTTGTCAAGCCCCAATGTGCAGAAAATCGACACGGCGGGAAATTTTTTCAACCGGCGGCATTTTCACTGGACAAATTGCGGGCTTTGGCGTACTATGTACCTATCATGGAGTCAGGAGAGCTTGCGTATGAACCTGTTCGTTACCGGCGGCCTTGGATATATCGGGAGCCACACGTGCGTGGAGCTGCTGCGGGCCGGGCACACGGTCGTCATTGCGGACAATCTGTCCAATTCCCGCCCCGAGGTGCTGGACGCCATTGCGGCCATCACCGGCCTTCGGCCCGAATTTTATCGTGCGGATGTCTGCGACAAGGCCGCGCTGCGGGAAATTTTCGCCGCGCATTCCTTCGACGCAGCGCTGCATTTTGCGGGACTGAAGTCCGTCAATGAGAGCATCGACCAGCCGCTGGCGTATTATCGGAATAATCTGGACGCGGCGCTGTCGCTGCTGGAGGTCATGGAGGAATCCGGCTGCAGGCGGCTCGTGTTTTCCTCGTCGGCTGCCGTCTACGGGCCGGAGAATCCGATTCCTTACGTGGAAACTATGCCCGCGCACGTCGCGACGAATCCCTACGGCCGGACGAAGGTCATGATCGAGCAGCTGCTGCGTGACTATGCGGCGGCGAGGCCCGATTTTTCCGCCGTGCTGCTGCGGTATTTCAATCCCATCGGCGCGCACGAATCCGGCCTTCTGGGCGACGATCCGGAAGGAATTCCGAACAATTTGATGCCCTATATCGCCCGCGTCGCCGCCGGACAGCTCGAAAAGCTGACAATTTTCGGCAACGACTACAACACGCCCGACGGCACCTGCCGCCGCGATTTTCTGCACGTCGTCGATCTGGCCAAGGGGCACTGCAAAGCGTTGGATTATGCCATGTGTCATTGCGGCGCAGAGCCGTTCAACCTCGGCACGGGCCGCGGCGTGAGCGTCAGGGAGCTGGTGGAGGCCTTCGAACGGGCGACCGGCGTTCCTGTCCCCTATGCCTACGGCCCGCGCCGCGCGGGCGACCTTCCCGACGTCTACGCCAACGCCGAAAAAGCCAAACGCCTCCTCGGCTGGCGGACGGAAAAAAGCCTCGAGGACATGTGCCGCGACAGCTGGCACTTTGTCCGGATGCGCCAGTCCCCCACCCACCACAAATAAAACCGCAGGCCCCCTCCAAACGGAGAGGGCCTGCGTTAGACCGTCAAAAAGTTCGATTTTGTCATTGCGAGGCTGCTTTGCAGCCGTGGCAATCTCGCAGAATTGTTTTGATTTTTTGACGGATTTCGGCGAATTCGGAACTGCCTGCACGAGATTGCCGCGTCGCTTCGCTCCGACCGGCAAGCGGAGTGCCCGCATCTGTAAGGCGGCAGAGCCGCCAACAGCTGCGACATCGCAATGACATGCGGGGTAGTTTTTGACAAGCTGTGCCGCCGAAGGCGGCTGGGGGATTGTGCGGCGTTGATACAGATTCATTATACCCCATGCCGCGAAATTTTGCAATGTGTTTGACAAGGCGGCGGAAATAAAGTATAATCAAAGTGCGACCGGGACGGACAGCCGCGGGTTCGGGCCGAAAGGCCCGTTCATGAGGAAAGTCCGGGCTCCACAGGGCAAGAATAACGGGTAACGCCCGCCGAAGGCGACTTCAGGAAAAGTGCAA
>CAKUNB010000010.1 GCA_934668285.1 uncultured Oscillospiraceae bacterium
GTCGACCAGCTGGAAGACCTCCTCCGGATTCAGACCGGCGGCAGGCTCGTCGAGCATCAGAATCTTGGGGTTCGAGACCAGCGCGCGTGCAATTTCCACGCGGCGCTGAATGCCGTAGGGCAGGTTCGACGGGCGGACATTGGCGTACTGATCCAGATTCAGCAGCTTCAGGCACTCCATGGCGCGGCGGGTGGTTTCCCTTTCGCGCTTCCAGCGGCGCGGCAGGAGGAACATGGCCTCGATGAGGCTGTATTTGCCGTCGAAGTCCAGCGCGACCTTGACGTTGTCCAGAACGTTCAGGCCGGTGAAAAGGCGGGTATTCTGGAAGGTACGCGAAACGCCGAGCCGCGCGGTTTCGATCTGGGAGGTCTTGGTAATGTCCTCGCCGGCAAAGGTCAGCGTGCCCTCGTCGGGCTGATAGATTTTGGAAATGAGGTTAAAAATGGTGGTTTTGCCTGCGCCGTTCGGGCCAATAATCGCGATAATTTCGCCCGCGTCGATGGAGAAGGAGAAATCCTTGACGGCCTCAACGCCGCCGAAGCTTTTGCGCAGATGCTCCAGCTTCAGGACACAGTTGCTCATAGCTTTCCCTCCTTGTTCTGTTCGATGCTGCGGCGGCGGGCGGTGCGCTTGAGCCAGTTGAAGCTCAGCTCGCTTTCGCCCATGATGCCCTTGGTGCGGAAGTTGATGACGACGATGATGAGCAGGCAGTAGATGACGGTCTTAAAGCTCTGCAGGTCGATACCAAAGAGCTTGATGCCCTTGAGGAATTCGGGAAGCACCTTCAGGCCTGCGGCGGAGATGACCGAGCCGGTCAGGGAGTTCGTGCCGCCGAAGAACAGGAGAATCTGCATCTCCGCCGACAGCGACCAGTCAAAGGCGTCCGGAGAAATGACGCGGTTGCGCAGGCCGTAGCAGATGCCGCCGATGGCGGCGATCATGGAGGCCAGCACGTAAATTTTGACCTTCAGGCGGTACACGTCGATACCGAAGCTGCGCGCGGCGATCTCGTCGGTCTTGAGCGCAATGCACATCCGGCCGAAGCGCGAATACTTGAGGTTGCGCACCATGAAGACAATCAGGACGGTGATGCCGAGAATGATCCAGACGAGGCCCTTGACCTTCGGAATCTTGGAAAAGCCGATCGATGCGTTGGTATAGTCGCCCAGAAGAATGACGATCGATGAGATCATTTGCCCGAAGGCGACGGACAGCAGTGCGAAGTAGTCACGCCGGAGCTTCAGCGTCGGCAGGCTGATAATCAGCGCGATCAGACCACTGGCGGCGATGCCGATGAAGGCCGTAAACCAGATCGGCAGTGACAGGAATTTGGCAAGGCAGAACGTCAGGTAGGCACAGATGGACATATAGGCAGCCTGACCCAGAGAGAACATACCGGCAAGGCTGGTCATGGAGAACACGCCGCAAACCGTAATGATGGAAATGCAGGCGAGCATGATGAGCGATAACTGATAATTACTCATAACGGCCTCCTTAAACCTTGTCCTTGGCGAACTTGCCGGAGATGCCCTCGGGACGCACCGCGAGGAATACCAGCATGATACCGAACAGGACGATGGGCGTTGCCAGAGAGCCGAGCCAGTAGGTCAGGAAAATTTCGACAACGCCGAGGATGATTGCGGCGGGGATTGCACCGCTCAGGCTGCCGAGACCGCCGATGACCGAGGCAATGAAGCCCTTGATCATCATCGAGGCGCCGAGCGAGGGGTAGACGGAATACTTTGTGCCCAGCAGCACGCCGGAGATGCCCGCCAGCGCGCCGGCAATGGCGAAGACGGTCATAATGACCACATTGGAGTTAATGCCCATCAGGCGGCTGGTTGCCGGACTGATGGCGACAGCGCGGATCGCCAGACCGATGCGGGTCTTGTTGATGACCAGAAGAAGAATGGTCAGAATGGCCAGCGAGACGACAAGAATCAACGTGTCGATGCTGGAGAAGCGGAGACTGCCGATATGGAAAGTCGTGCTTTCAAAGATCTGCGGATAGCCGTAAAGGTTCTTTCCAAAAAACACGCTCAGAATCTGCTCAATCAGAATTGCGATGGTAATTGAGGCGAGGAAGTAGTACAGCGAGGGGGCCTGCTTCTTGCGGATGCGGCGGTAGGCGACGGTGTCGATCAGAAGCGCCATCACAACGCCGCAGACAGCCGTGAACAGCACGGTGACATAGAAGGGGGGCGGCGTTTCAAAGGAGGCCTGGAAGAAATAGCCGATGAAGGCGCAGGCGCTGATCATACCGCCGTGGGCGAAGTTACTGAACCGCAGAATGCTGAATACGATTGCGAAGCCCACTGCGATCAGCGCATATACGGAACCGAGCGAAATGCCGCTGATGAGTAGTTGAAGTGTCATAATTCTGCTCCTTTAGGAAGAAGGGACTGCGAGCCTTCCGCGTCCTGCTGCCTGCCGCCGCGAGCCGCGGCCTCACGCAGTGTGAGATACCGGCTGCTTTCGCAGCGGGATGGGGAGACAAGGCCGGAAAAGCCGCAGTCCTCTTTTTGGTGGGAGGGAAGCGCGGGGGCGCTTCCCTCCTGTTGGGTCATCAGTTTGCTTTGTAGTCGGAGGTCATTCTGACGAGGCACTTGACAGCGTTGTTCTCGTCATAGGTTGCGATGTACATGCCCATGTCGCGGGTCGGGCGATGGGTTGCGGGGTCGATGGTGATCTTCTCGCCGCCGATGGACTGCACGTCCTTGGTGTCGTTTTCAAGAATGTTGCGAACCTCTGCACCGTCGGTCGGGTCGGAGGCCTTCAGCATTGCATTGTAGAGAACCATGGTGGCGTCCCAGCCGAAGCCGACGTTGGAAGTCGGGTAGTCCGTGCCGGTGTCCTTCATCTGGATGTCGAGCAGGTTGGCGATATCGCCGGTGGTCAGATCATAGTTCTGCACGAAGAAGCAGTTGCTGATCTCGTTCTTAACCAGAGTGTTGAAGGGGGGATACATGGTGTTTGCGCCGAGGATGTAGCCGGTGTAGCCGGCGTCGCGGAGGTTATCGTAGGCGGTAACCATCTGGTTGCAGTAGTCGCAGAGCAGAACGGCGTCCGGATTCAGGGCGGCGATCTTCTGGGCCTGCGCGGTGTAGTCGGTGTCGCTCCAGCCGAAGGTCTCTTCTGCGACGACCTCGCCGCCGTTGGAGCTGATGTAGTCAACGAAGGGGATCTCGTGCGCAACGGCGTAGGCATTGGAGGTGTTGTACAGGGTGGCAACGGACTTGACACCCAGCTCGTTCATGGCATACTCGGCAAGGATGTAGCTCTGCACGGAGCAGGAAGGCTCGGCCAGGAACATGTAGGGATACGGATCGCCGGTCTCGGGATCGGTGGTGCACAGCTCGTCCATGAAGTGGCCGACAATGGGGATTTCGTCCTCGGTAGCCAGCTCAACCCATGCGGAAGCGGGGTTGGACAGCGGGGGGCCGATGATGGCGGAAACGCCAACCTCGTCAACCAGCTCGCGGTAGCAGGTCACGCCGACCTCGGCGTCGTTCTGGCAGTCGCGGGTGTACAGCTCGACGGGACGGCCGTTGATGCCGCCGTTCTCGTTGATCCACTGCACGGCGTACTTGACGCCCCATTCATTGGGCTGACCGGCAAGGGATGCGCCGCCGGAGGTGTCCTGAATGCAGCCGATCTTGATCGGCTCGCCGGAGGGCGCCTCGGTGGGGGCGGCCTCGTCGGTGGGAGCGGGGGCATCGGTGGGAGTATCCTGCGAAGCAGAAGGCTCCTCAGTGGGCTTCTCTTCACCGGCGCAGCCGACAAACATGGCGGCGACCAGCGTCAGGGCGAGAAGCAATGCGATAAGTTTCTTCATCATTGATTCCTCCATTCAAATTTTATCACACTGCGCCTTTGCGCAGTTGCGATCGAAAAATGGTTGGACGCAATTCGTGAATTGCGAATCGATTTTTGAGAAAACGTTTTCTAGTAACTTGTGCACAAGAAGGAAACGTAGGATTTGTGCGAACTGACGAAAGTTGGACGTTTTTCTCAAAAAATGTCAAAAATGCTTGGCATTTCTATTTCGAGGATATCACATGCGCACAAATTTTGCAAGTCTTTTTTTGCAATTTTTTTCTCTTTGCAATAGAAAACGTTTTCTCAGATATTGACTATTTTCTGAGATGCCGCTATAATTTCGACAGAGGTATTCCAAAAAAGGAGGCGGTCGGATGGTTTTCGGAGCAATCGGCGCGCGCAGCCGGCATCTGCGTTTTTTCCGTGATGCGCTGCTGCAGCTGTCGGAAGACCTGACCATCGGCCCGGTCTGCGCCTTTGACGCGCCGGAGTTGATTCCGGAGCTTGCGGGGTTCCGGCTTTGCTCTACGCCGGAGGAGGCTATCGCGCAGGCGGATGCCGTTCTGCTGCTGCCGCGCGAGGGTTATCTCCACGCACCGGCGGCGGAGTTTGCGCTGCGCAGCGGCAAGCCGGTTTTCGTTGACAAGCCCTTTACCTGCGACCCGGCGCAGGCCGCCGCGCTGGCTGCGCTGAGCTGCGAAACGGGCACGCCCTGCACCGGCGGCTCGACGATCTGCTTTACCCCAGAGGTACAGACGCTGTGCGCTGCGCTGCCGGTCTGCGAGCACTATACGCTGTCTTATCAGGCCGATCCCTTTTCGCCCTTCGGCGGCTGGTTTTTTTATGGCAGTCATCTGACCGACCTGTGTACCTGCCTGTTTGGCGGCGGCTTTCTTTCCGTGCAGGCGCGGTGTGAGGACGCTGCCGTTACCGCAAGCGTCCGCTATTCTGATTTTACAGTGACCCTGCGCACCACGCCGCAGCCGCAGCCGCCGCTTCTGATCGCCGACCGCGTCTATCCGCTGGATGACCGCGGGTGCTATCTTGCGGGAATGTGTCACTTCCTTTCCGTAATAAAAAACGAGACGTCCGGCTGCGCCGAGCGTCTCTGTGATTCGGTTCGTCTGATGGATGCGATCCTTGCCGCGCTGCGCGGCTAAGCGTTTGCAACCGGCCGGACGGATTCGCGGATGACCAGACTGGGGGTCAGGTTCATCGAAACGGACATTGTGTTGTTCCCCAGAAGATCCAGTATCATCAGCGCCGCAAGCCGCCCGGTTTCGGCAGCGGGGCAGTGAATTGTTGTCAGCGCCGGAAGGAAGGCCGAGGCAAACGGAATGTCGTCAAAGCCCATCACGGAAACTTGCTCCGGCACGCGGATGCCGCCACGCAGGAGCGACTGGATCACGCCGATGGCGACCATGTCGTTGTTGCACATAATGGCGGTTGCTGGGCTGCCGTCGGCGAGAAAGCGCTCGGCAATGGCGTGCCCGGCCTGCAGCTCCGGATCATCATTTTCCACCGTCGCATCCCGGTCAAATTCAAAAACAAGCGCGGGGTCATAGGCAAGGCTTGCCATCAAAAGCGCGTCGCGATAGCCCTTGTGCATTTCCACGCGCGTCCAGCGCGTCATCGGCATGGTGGCAAAGGCGATGCGCCGGTGGCCCTGCGAAATCAGATATTCCGCCGCCATCCGCGCGCCCGCGCGGGAATCAAAATGAATGCCGGGACTCTCCACGCCGTCGGGGAGCTGGTCGAGCAAAACAAACTTCATGCCGCGCCGCGCGTAGTCCTTAACGACCTCGCTGCTGGCATCCACGGTGGAGATGATAATGCCGCGCGTCTGCCGCTCGTAGAGCTGGCGCAGATAGGCGCGCTCCTGCTCGGCGTTGCGCATTGTGTTGCACAGAATCATCTGGTACGACCGTTGCGCGAGCACGTCGTTGATGCCGAGCATGGTTTGCAGATAGAAGGGGTTGGAAACATTCGGAATGACCAGCCCGATATCCCGGCTGCCCTCCCGCCGCAGAGACTGCGCCATAAAATTCGGCACATATTCCAGCTTGTCCGCTGCGTCGCGGACCTTCTGCCGCAGGTGCGGGTCAACGGGGTAGTCCGGATTGTTCAGGGCGCGCGAGGCCGTCGAGAGCGAAACGCCCGCCAGCTTTGCCACATCCCGTATTGTCGTCTGCTTTGCCATACCGCTGCCCCCCTTTTTTTCTATTCTAATCCCTGTAAAAGTAAATTGCAACCAAAAAATCAGAACATATTGGAGGAAATTTGTAATGCTGCAAACTACGAAAGAACTGATGGAATTCATGACCCGTCCCAGCGCTCGCCTGGTCGAGGACTTAAAACGGCTAAAGGGCGATATCCTGATTCTCGGCGCGGGCGGGAAGGTCGGCCCGGCGATGGCCGTGATGGCAAAGCGCGGCGTGGAGGCGGCGGGAACAGGCGCAAAGGTCTACGCGGCATCTCTGTTTGACCGCCCGGATGCGCCGGAAACCATGCGCAGCGCGGGCGTCGAGGTCATCGAGGCCGACCTCTCCGATCCGGCGCAGCTTGCCGCGCTGCCGGAGGCGGAAAACATCATCTATATGGTCGGTAAAAAGTTCGGCACCGAGGGCTGCGAGGATCTGACCTGGCACATCAACGTGATCCTGCCCTATCTGGCGGCGGAGCGCTTCCCGCACGCGAATATCGTCGCTTTTTCCACCGGAAACGTCTACGGCATGGCGCCCGTGGTGAGCGGCGGCTTCTGCGAGGACGACCTGCCGCAGCCTATCGGCGAGTATGCGCTGACCTGCCTCGGCCGCGAGCGGGTTCTGGAGCATTGCAGCGCGCACAACGGAACGCCGATGCTCTTTTTCCGCCTGAATTACGCTATTGATCTGCGCTACGGCGTACTCTACGACATTGCCAAGGCGATTGTGGAGGGCCGCCCCATTGATGTCAGTCAGGGCGTTTTCAACTGCATCTGGCAGGGAGACGTGTGCGAATTTGCCATCCGCAGCCTGCTGCATGCTGCCGTCCCGCCGCAGAAGCTGAACGTTTCCAGCCCCGAGGCCATTTCCATCCGCTGGGCGGCGAAGGAGCTGGGCAAGCGCCTCGGCCGTGAGCCGCGCTTTACCGGCGAGGAAGTGCAGTCTGCGCTGTTCAGCAACTGCCAGAAGATGGTGCAGCTGCTGGGCGCGCCGTCGGTCGGCGTGCTGGAAATGATGGATATGGTTGCCCGGTGGGTACTGAACGGCGGCGAAGCGATCTCCGCGCCGACGCACTTCGAGACGACAAACGGAGTATATTGATGCCGCTTGATAACCTTTGCTTTTTCTTCCTGATGATCCTGATCGGCTACGGGGCGGCCCGCAGCGGGCTGGTGTCGGATAAAGCGCCGGACGCGCTGCCGGGGGTGCTGCTGAATATCTGCTACCCCGGCATGGTGCTGCACACCTTTACCACGACCGATGCCGAGACGCTGCTCACAACGGGGCTGCCGACGGCGGCGGCGACGCTGGCGGTAACCGGCGTGCTGTTCTTTTCCAGCCTTCTCGTGTTTCGCCGCAGTCCGGTCAGCCGCCGCGCCTACTGGCGCTTCGTTACCGGCATCGGCAATGTGTCCTACGCAGCGATTCCGCTGCTGAGCGTGTTTCTCCCGAGCGAGGCTATGCTGCTGTGCGTCATTCACGGCGCGGTGCAGGATTTTCTCATCTGGAGCCTGTACCATCCGCTGTTTCTCGGCAGCAGCGCGAAAAGCCGGAAGGAGCTGGTCAGAAAAACCCTGACCAGCCCCTCCCTGATCGCAGCGGTGGCCGGTGTGCTGCTGGCGGTCTTTCAGGTGCAGCTGCCGTCATTTTTGCAGAGCACGGTGAACACGCTCAACACCATGACCTCGCCGCTGGCGCTGCTCCTGCTGGGCACGCTCATCTGCCGCTACGGCGCGCTGAACTGGCGCAGGGACCGCCTTGCCATCCAGTATGCGCTATTGAAGATCGTCGCGCTGCCGTTTGCGCTGTTCTGGATTCTGTGGTGCTTTATGGATACGGAGCAGGCCTTCCTGCTGGCGATCCTGTTCGGCAGCCCCGCGCCGCTGACCGGCGTCGTCTGGTGCAAGGAATACGGCGGCGACGCGGAGCTGGCGGTGGACTGCACGATTTGCTCGACGCTGATGTTTCTGGTCGTCATGAGCGCCGTGCTGCTGCTGGGTAAGACCCTCGGTCTGGTCGCGTAGCTGCCGGTATCAGAGCTTGACCTGCTCGGAAACGCAGCCGCTGCCCTCGACGGTCAGCGTTTCGGTGTATTCCACGCGGCCGATTTTGCAGCCGGTGCCGATGCGGACATTGCGGCCGCGGACGACCTCGGCCCTCGTCAGCTCCAGTTCGACCGTGTCGCCCTCGATGCTCTTCACGCTGAGGTGCGGCGTGCTGAAGCTGAAGCCGACCCAGCCCTTGCGCACGACGATTTTACTGCCGCCGATGTCGCTGATTTCGTTGTCGGCGCAGATGCTGATATCGATCTCCTCGGCGTTCAGCAGACCTCGGATTTCAACCTTGCCGCTGCTGCGGAAGCGCTCGGCCTCCACGCCGCCCTCTGCCTCCAGACGGCCGGAGGCAGTCAGCTCCCGCACGTGGATATCTCCGGCGCAGCGGCAGGAGCCGGAGGCCTTCAGCTCATCGGCGGAGAGCTTGCCGCCGCAGCTCAGGCTGCCGCTGGTGTGCAGCGCACCCTTCACGCAGAGATCCGTACCGACCTCCAGCGCACCAGAGGCGCCGATGCAGCCGCCCTCCAGACCGCCTGCGACCCGGACGGCACCCGAGGCGGAGATTTTCCCTGCGCAGCGCAGCTCGCCCGCGACCTTGACCGCGCCGCTGGCGTGCAGCTCCTCACAGTCCAGCGAGCCGTTGACCTTCAGCGCGCCGCTGACGCGTACATTCTGATATGCCCCTCCGGCGATGCTCATGCCGCCGGAGGTTTTTAAATCCTGTCGTTCGTTCATAATTCGACTCCTTTCAAAAGCTCTAAGACATCCTTCTGCCGCTCTCCCTCGATGAGCGCTGCCTGCTGCAGCTCGTCAAAGCGGAAGCGCACCGTCCGAAAACCGTCGGACAGCGTCAGCCAGCGAACGGGCTTTTCCGGCGCGTCCGGCGACAGCTCGCGTGCCAGCGACTCAAGCGACACGGCGTCCGGCCGCGCGAGAATCCGCTCGATGCGCGGGCAGATCTGGCCGGTGTGGAAAAAGGTCTCCTGCCCGCTGGGCGTCGCCCGCCGCAGGAACCACTCCTCCGGAATCAGGCCCATTCGCTTCCAGCGGTAGAGCGCCCCGTAGGAAATGCCGTAGCGCTGCAAAACTTCCTTCTTGGAAATCAGCTGCTCGTCCATGGTTGCCCTCCTTTCGTAACACTGTTACGATAATAGCATAACAGTGTTACGATGTCAAGGGGAAAATCTACATTTTTTCTGCGGCAGTGGGTTTGTAAAATTTCGCGGTTCAACATTGACAACGCTTCCGCAATCGGGTAAGATTGAGGTATTGATTTGGCTGGGAGGCGTGTTGCGCATGGAAACCGTTCGGTATGATACCCTGACGCTCTGCTCGGATTACCGCTTTATTCGGGTCGTCAGTCGAGAGGGCGTGTTTTTTGACCTTGTCCGCAAATGGCGGTCGCGGGAGCATGTGTACCGCATGCAGCAGCAATATGTGGATGCGAAAACGCTGGGACGGGCGCTGGTACCGCCGTGCATTGTGCGCGACTTCACGGCGCTCGACGGGCCGGACAAGTACCGCGAGGCCGTCTGGAAGGACGGCACGGTGCTCCTGTTTCCCCTGACCCCGACCGACCGCCTGCTGATCGCGGAGAAGGACGGGAAAAAATAAGGCGGGAGAACACGCAGGCACGCTCGATAGACGGCCTGTTGCAGGCAGTATCGATTCTATTCGTAGGGCGGGGTGCCCTCACCCCGCCGGTGCAGGCAGCATCGGTTTCGTGAATAGCGAATAATGGTGGTGTGCCTTCGGCCCGGATTAGAAATCCGCTGCGGCGGGGACTCCTTCAGTCAACTTCGCTGACAGGTCTCGCTGCGGCGCGGGGATGAGTGACGCGGATTTGTTTGATTCATAAATAAAATGTCGCCTCCTGCGCAAAATAGTCGCAGGGAGGCGATTTTTATGGTGGAACTGACGAGAAGCAATTTTAAGGCCGAGGCGGAAGAGGCGGAGCTGCCGGTTTTGATCGACTTTTATGCGGCGTGGTGCGCGCCATGCAGGGCCTTTGCACCGGTTTTGGAGCAGCTGGCAGCGGACTATGGCGACCGATGCAAATTTTGCAAGGTGGATATCGACCGGCAGGAGGGGCTGGCGCATCAGTTTGACATTATGAGCGTTCCGACGCTCGTGCTGCTGCGCGACGGCGAGATTCAGCAGCGCATCAGCGGCCTGCGCAGCAGGGAGGACATTCTCGAAATCCTCGGCATCGAAAAATAACGCTTCGGCGCAGAACCGGGAAACCGGTTCTGCGCCGAATGTTTAGACAAGCGCTGTGATAATCCATGCGAGGGCGACCGGTGCGGCGCCCATCGCGGCGGGCAGCAGCCAGAGCAGCCTTGGCCGCCGCTTGTGCGCGGCCCGCTGTACATAGCCGTCGGCGGCGCGGCGCGCCTCCTCCAATAGCTCCCGCTCTGTTACGCCGCTGCGCTCCAGCGCGTCCTCCCGCAGCAGGAAGAACGCCTGCTCAAAGAGCTTGCCGTCCGGCGATTTGACGACGATGATCTGCCGCGTGTTTCCTCTGACCATACTGCATGCCTCCCTTTGCAGGGATTCTTGCCCGATCCGGAGGAAACTATACCCTTATTCCGCGCGGAAGGCGTAGGTGCTGCCGGCGGTCAGCTCGGTCTGGTCGACGCCGCTCATGGCATATGCGCCGTCGACATAGAATGCCCAGTATTTGCCGTCCGTATCATAGTCGAGCGTGATGCCCATGACGGTTTTGACGTACAGGCCGTAGTCGCTGTCCTCACCGGCAATCAGACCGGCGTCAAGCAGCGCCTTTCCGACGACGGTTTCGTCGGTGTGAACGGTGAAGGACTTCGTCGTTCCCTCGACATTCGTGACCTCGAAGGTGAAGGCGCTTGCGCCCGTGCCGAAGTCGGTCTCGGCCGTGTCGAAGGTCAGAGCAGTACTGCCCTGCGTCGGTTCTTCCTTCGAGCAGCCGCCCAGCAGCAGGGCTGTGACGAGCAGAAGGACGGTGATGATCGTTGCAGCGTTGCGAAGATGCTTCATGACAGATTCTCCTTTACGTAAAATGTTTCAGTTCTGTTCCAGATAACGGTCGCAGACGGCGGCGGCCTGTTCGGCGACGACCGGCTCATCCACGGTGCAGATATGGCCGTTTTCGACGGTGATGCGGCCGTTGACGACGGTGTAGTCCACCGGCGCGCGGAGGCCGACCGTGCCGAAGATGTTCTTGACGTCATACGTTGCACCGACCAGCTCCAGACGGCGGCGGTCAGCGAGGAAGAAGTCCGCGCATTTGCCGACCTCAATCGAGCCGATGTCGTTTCGGCCAAGGAGAGAGGCGGAGCCGCGCGTCGCCATTTTCAGCACATCGTAGCCGCTGGGGGCCTTGGACGAGGAATTGAGCCGGTGCAGCAGATAGCAGATGCGAATTTCTTCCAGCAGGTCCGAGCCGTCCTGCGAGGCGGAGCCGTCGACTGCAAGGCCGACCTTCACGCCGCGCTCCAGCATCTCCGGAATCCGCGCGATGCCGGACGAGAGCTTCATGTTCGACACGGGGCAGTGGGCAACGCCAGTGCCGGTTTGCGCCAAGAGGTCCAGCTCCTCGGTAGTGAAGTGGATGCCGTGCGCATACCACACATCGTTGCCCGTCCAGCCGAGAGACTGCATGAATTCCAGCGGGCGCATGTTGTGGTGCTCCCGCATGTAGCGCTCCTCGTCCTTCGTTTCGCACAGATGGGTGTGCAGCCGGACGTGATACTGCCGCGCCAAGATTGCCGACTGCCGCAGCAGCTCCGGCGAAACGGAGAACGGCGAGCAGGGGGCCAGCACGATCTGCCGCATCGAGCCGAACGACGGGTCATGATAGGCCTCAATCAGGCGCATACTGTCGCGCATGATTTCGTCCACGGGCTGCACGACGCTGTCCGGTGGCAGTCCGCCGTCCTTCACAGACAAATCCATACTGCCGCGCGAGGACACCATACGCATTCCCAGCTCGTCCGCCGCGGCAAGCTGCGCGCCGATGAGGTCGCCGCTGTTCGCGGGGAAGACATAGTGATGGTCAAAGCAGGTGGTGCAGCCGTTTTTCATCAGCTCGCCCAGCCCGGTCAGCGAGGAGTAGCGGACGACCTCGGTGTCGAGATTTTTCCAGATCTCATAGAGCGTTTTCAGCCAGTCGAACAGCTCCATGTTCTGCACCTGCGGCAGATTGCGCGAAAACTGCTGATACAGGTGATGGTGCGTGTTGATCAGGCCCGGATAGCACAGTAAGTTTGTGCCGTCCAGCTCGCGGTCGGCCTTTTGCGGCAGATTCGGGCCGATGGCGCGGATGATGCCGTTTTCGCTGTAGAGATCGACCCTTTGCAGTACCTCGTCGGCATCGTTGCACGTGACGAGGGCGGAGAGATTGCGGAGCATGAGCGTCATTTTTGAGAATCCTCCTTGTTCAGCTGCGTTCGCAGTGGATTATTCTGAATGGCGGCGCGGCGGGCCTCCTCATGCAGGCGGCGGATGTAGGCCGCAATCTGCGCGTCCGTTCGCTCGATTTCGGCCAGCAGCTCCCGCGCGGAAACACGCAGCACGCCGCTGCGCAGGGAGGCAAGCTGGATCATGGTGTCCGAGGTCGCCACGCGGACGGTGTAATTTTTGCCGATCTGGCCGACCAGCGACTCGATGTAGAGGTCGGCGCTTTCGTTTTCACGGGTGTAGACGACGCGCAGGCGGTCGCGGGTCGTTTTCGAGCCGACGCCGCCCTTGACGCGATAGCTGTCGAACACAACGACCAGCTCGCAGGGGTGAAAGCCGCAGTAGTTGCTCAGAAGGTCGAGCAGGCGCTCCCGTGCGCCCGCGATATCGTCCCGCGCCTGCTCGCGCAGCCCGTCCCACGCGAAGATCATATTGTAGCCGTCCACGATCAGGTAGTCCTTTTTCGGCGGCGGCAGGGTGATGGTTTCCTCACGCTTTGGCGCGGGCGGGCGGTAGAGCGTGCGCTTCTGCGGGCCGAATTCGCGCTCGATGATGCGCTCTAATTCGGCCTCGTCCGAGTCGATGCGGCAACGAGGCGGGGCAGCGGGCGCGGCCTCCGGCGTTTGCCGCAGCACCGGCGCGAGGTGCATATGGGAAAAGACTTCGTTCCACTTGACATTCACGCCCGCGCCGTGGGAGCAAAAGACGGAATCCGGCGTGTTTTCCACATCGGCCTCCGGCGAATAGTTCAGCGCTTCGATCACGCTCTCGGCGCTGCGGCAGAGGTCGTAGCCGTCCGGCAGACAGCGGAGCTTGCCGCGCCCGTGCGTGTAGGCGGCCACCTGCGCCATATAATCCTGCATCGCGCTGACCGGGCAGCGGCCCGCCAGTGTTACGCCGTCGGCTGCCTCCTTCGGTGCGCCGAACGAGCCGCCCATCATGCGAAGGTCGTTGATCGCACGGCCGAGCTGCGCTGCCGGGACGGTCAGCCGGAAGCGGTAGTACGGCTCCAATAAAATGCTCTGCGCCTGCATCAGGCCCTGCCGCACGGCGCGGTAGGTCGCCTGCCGGAAGTCGCCGCCCTCGGTGTGCTTCAGATGCGCCCGTCCGGCGACGAGCGTGATGCGCATATCGGTGATCGGCGAGCCGGTCAGCACGCCAAGGTGCTGTTTTTCTTCTAAATGCGTCAAAATCAGCCGCTGCCAGTTGCGGTCGAGCGCGTCCTCGGAGCAGTCGGCGCGGAATTCCAGCCCGCTGCCTCTGGGGAGAGGCTCGAGCAGGAGATGCACTTCGGCATAGTGCCGCAGCGGCTCAAAATGCCCCACGCCCTCGACCGGTGCGGCGATGGTTTCACGGTAGGCCACGCGGCCGTTGTCAAAGGTGACCTCCAAGGAAAACCGCTCGGCGATCAGCGCCTGTAATATCTCAAGCTGCACCTGCCCCATGATCTGCGCGTGAATTTCGCGCAGACGCGGGTCCCAGACGAGGTGGAGCTGCGGCTCTTCCTCCTCTAATTGCCGTAGCTTCGGCAGCGCGGTCTGCGCGTCCGTCCCCGGCGGCAGCCGCAGGCGGTAGAACATCACCGGCTGCAAAAGCGGCGGGGCCGTGAGCTGCTCCGCACCGAGCGTCTGCCCAGCCAGAAGGGCGGTGGGGCCGGTCACGGCGCAAATTTCGCCCGCAGGGACCTGCTCGGCCTGCGTAAACGCCGCGCCGGAATAGAGTCGGAGCTGTGTCGCCTTTTCTGTCAGCGATTCGCCGCCGGCCTCATAGGTCAGCGGATCGCGGACATGGAGAACGCCGCCCGTGACCTTCAAAAACGTCAGGCGATTGCCCGCCGGGTCGCGGGAGATTTTATACACCCGCGCGGAAAATTCCGGCGGATAAATTTTCGATTCCAGATAGCGCTCCAGCGCGGAGATCAGCGCCTCCACGCCGTCGAGCTGCAAGGCCGCGCCGAAGAAGCACGGGAAGCACCGCTCCTCGCGCAGCAGCCGCCCAATCGTCCCGTCCGAGAGCGCTTCCGTCGCGAGATACTCCTCCAGCGCGGCCTCATCGGCCATTGCGATGGCCTCAAAATCGTCCGGTGCGGCGCAAAGCTCACTCAGATTCGCCCGTGCGTCGGCCAGCAGCCGTGCTTTTTCTGCGCCGGGCAGATCCATTTTATTAAAGAATACCAGTGTGGGAACGTGGTAGCGCCGCAGAAGCTTCCAGAGCGTTTCGGTGTGCGCCTGCACGCCGTCCGTCCCGCTGACGAGCAGCAGCGCGTAGTCCAGTACCGGCATGACCCGCTCGGCTTCCGGCGAAAAATCGACGTGGCCCGGCGTGTCGAGCAGCGTCAGCCACAGCCGCTCGGTTTTCAGCCGCGCCTGCTTGGAAAAAATCGTGATGCCGCGTACACGTTCCAGCGCGAAATGATCCAGCAGAGCGCTGCCCTTGTCCACCCGGCCGAGCGTCTTGCGCTGTCCGGTCAGGTACAGCAGCGCCTCGGTCAGCGTGGTTTTTCCGGCGTCGACCTGTGCAAAAATACCGACGACCGCCTGCTTCACGGCGCTTCTCCGGCGTTCCAACGATGAGAATTCATAAGGAATGCTCCTTTGTGCTTGCAAGATGAGAAAAAATAGGGTATAGTGAAAGAAAAAACAGAGAGGGGATTCACGTTATGTTCCAGCTTCGGAAATATACCGCGCCCGATTTTACGCAGCCGCAGTTCCGCGATGCACCGGAGGCCGTCTGCGCGCCCGCGCCGAAGGACGGCGTTGCGCCGGAAAATTATCATGCCATGAGCATTTTCCCGGAGTATTTTCACCTCGACGGCCGGTGGCTGTTGGCGGAGGAGAGCCGGATGGACTGCGTTCCGGTCTACGAAAACGGCAAGGTGCTCGTCCGCGAGTTCCGCCTATTGAAGCAAGGCGACCGGGTCGTTACCGGCCGGACGGAAAACTGCGAGGACGGCATTTACGTCCACCCGAACGGCTTTTCCGAGGAGGCCGAGCAGAAGGACGTGTTCGCTTTCCGGCAGAACCGTTCGCGCGAAACGGCGTTTTCTAAGGATTACGACGAAATTTATGAGCTGCTGCGCCATGAGCGTGACCACGGCAAGATCGTCTGGGTCATGGGCCCAGCGTTCGCCTTCGATGCCGACGCACGCCGCGCCATGTCCAAGCTGATCGAAAACGGCTATGTCCATGCGATTCTGGCCGGCAACGCGCTGGCGACGCACGATCTGGAGGGCGCGTATCTGAAAACCGCGCTGGGGCAGGATATTTACACACAGCGCTCCATGCCGAACGGCCATTACAACCATCTTGATACCATCAATCGCGTCAAGCGCCACGGAAGCATCAAGGCGTTCATCGAAAACGAGGGCATCGACAACGGCATCATCTACAGCTGCGAAAAGTATGGCGTACCGTACGTCCTTGGCGGCTCCATCCGCGACGACGGCCCGCTGCCCCCGGTGTTCGGGGACGTGTACGCAGCGCAGGACGCGATGCGCAACGAGATCCGCGGCGCAACGACGGTGATCGCCATGGCGACCATGCTCCACACGATCGCAACGGGCAACATGACCCCGTCCTTCCGCGTGATGCCCGACGGCACGGTGCGGCAGGTGTATTTCTACTGCGTGGACGTTTCGGAATTCGTGGTCAATAAGCTCGCCGACCGCGGCAGCCTCTCGGCCAAGGGCATCGTGACGAACGTGCAGGACTTCGTGGTCAATCTGCAAAAGGGCCTCGGGCTGTAAGCTCCCGTTCTGTCATTGCGAGGTCCTGAAAGGACCGTGGCAATCTCATGCAGGTACTTCAATTTTGGTACACGCTATCCCGCAACCTGCGCCTGCGGGCGCGGGGACTCCTTCAGTCATGGCCTGCGGCCATGCCAGCTCCCTCAAAGAGGGAGCCGAGGCGCTGCGGCGCGGGAAGGAACGGGGGATGCGGATTGCCACGGCCTGCGGCCGACCGGCGAGCGGAGTGCCCGCATCCGTAAGGCGGCGAAGCCGCCAACGGCTGCGACATCGCAATGACAATGTCAGAGACTATCTGTAGGTTTTACAATGGCGCTGCCTATTCGGTAGTGCCATTTCCTTCGGAAATTTCGCCTTTTTTTGCGGCGAGCTTGTTCTTGAACTGCTCGACGAGCGGCAGGAGGGCGGACAGCAGGCCGCCCTTTTCCTTTGCGGCGGCCTCGACCTGCAATAGGCGGACATCGGAGCCGCACACGGCGAGATAGGTCAGCGGCGTGCGCTTGACTTTGCCGCCCGCGCCGGCAAACACGCCGTCTGAGCGCTTGGTCAAATCCGAGCCGCCGCAGGAAAAACCGCACGACAGGGTGGAGATGGGAACGACGGTGACATCCCCGATCACGATGGGGGCCTCGGCGACGGACTGCTCGGCGGCGAGCTTTCGCGTCTGCTCGGCGGTGAACTCAAAAATCGGCAGCAGTTGACTCATGACGGCTTTCGCTCCTTTTTCAGATAGTTTCCCAGCAGGAAGCAGGCATAGCGCAGCAGGTGCCACACCCGGTAGCGCAGCGCCAGATCGAGACTGACGCGGCTGCTTTCCTGCAGATAGTCGATTGCAACATTGACGCGGCGGCGGCGAACGGTCATCGACTGCTCCAGCAGCGTGACCAGCGAGTAGACCGCCGCGCAGGCGGTTCCGTAGCTGATGGCGGCGTCGGCGGCATCGTCCCCGCCGATCGTGACCGTTAAGAAAAAGCGCTGAAACACACCGGAGCCGAGGCACTTGCCCGTCCGCGCCAGCAGCGTTTGAATCGCGGCCAGTACGTCGCCCAGCACCGCCGTCAGTCCGCGCTCGGCAATGGCGGCCTTGGCTCGCTCCTTCGTATTGATTTCGCCGAGGCCCAAAAGGGCCAGCAGGTCGGGGACGGCGCTTTTTTTCTGCTCCACCGGCTGCTCTTTTTTCGGCGCAGCAGGCTTTTTTCTTGGCCTCTCTGCCTTTTCCGGCCTGTCGGAGCGGACGAGGGGAACAAACAGCAGGCGTATGCGGTAGAAAAATCCGTTCTCCGGGTCGTAGCGCAGGACGATTTGCAGCGGCAGGAGGAGCAGCAGACCGAGCAGGGCGACGATTCCAAGAATGATCCAGAGCGCAAGCACCGCGCATCCCTCCTTCGCCAAAGATACTGCTATTATACTGCAAATCCGCCGCGTTTACAAGCCCGAAGCGCTATTTACTTTTCTGCGGCGATGTGCTATCATCGTTGCGGAAGGGAGGTGGCCGCATGGCTGAGAAGCTGATCTCCGGCTACTGCCGGGTGCTGAACGCGGCGCGGACGGTGCTGGCCGACAGCGACGACAAGACCGCCGACTGCCGCTACCCCGACTGCGAGCACCGCGAGGAATGCACCGTCGCGGCGCAGCTTCGGGAATTTTTGAGCGAGGATAAAAATTGATGCCCGTTTTTTGCCCGTCCGGATTGTTTTACGGGGAAAAACGTGATATGATAGGAGAAATGAACTACAAGGAGGAAAAACCAATGGCAGAAACCAAGAAAATTCCGGAACGCTCCGAGATCCGTGAGGAGGACAAGTGGGCGATTCATGACATTTACGCCACCGACGAGCTGTGGGAGGAGGACCTGAAGAAGATTAAGGACATGATCCCGCAGGTCGGGGCCTTTGCCGGTAAGCTCGGCGAGTCTGCGGACACTCTGCTGGCTTTTGTGAAGTGGGACGAGAATACCACTGTGCTGTTCGACGCACTGGGCAATTATGCGATGCGCCGTTCGGACGAGGATGCCCGCGTTTCCAAATATCAGGCGATGGTCGGCAATCTGATGAGTACCGTCGTCGAGCTGAACGCCGCTGCCAGCTTTGCGACGCCCGAGATCATGGCCATCGACGATGAAACCATGGAAAAATTCTACGCCGAGCAGCCGAAGCTGGAGCATTACCGCCGCTATCTGAACAACATTCGCCGCCGCCGTGCGCACGTTCTCAGCCCCGCCGAGGAAAAGCTGCTCGCCGCCGCCGGGGAAATGGCCAGTGCGCCGGATACCATCTACGGGATGTTCAACGATGCCGACGTGACCTTCCCCGATGCCGTGGACAGCAAGGGCGAAAAGCACCCCCTGTCGCAGGGCACGTACATTTCCTACATGGAAAGCCCCGACCGCGCGCTGCGCAAGAGCGCGTTCGAGAACCTCTACCACACCTACGGCAGCTATAAGAACACGATTGCCGCCGTCCTGTCCGCGCAGGTCAAGCAGTTGCAATTCTTCGCCACCGCGCGAAAGTATTCCTCCGCAATGGAGGCCTCCCTCGACGTGACGAACGTCCCGACGAGCGTCTACACGAACCTCATCGAGGCCGTCCATAAGAACATGGACAAGATGTACCGCTATGTTGCGCTCCGCAAGAAGCTGCTGGGCGTGGACGAGCTGCACTTCTACGATATCTACACCCCGCTGGTCGAGGACGTGGCCACGCACGCCAGCATCGACGAGGCCAAGGCGCTGGTCCTCAAGGCCGTCGCTCCCCTCGGCGAGGAGTACTGCAAGGTCCTCAAGCACGGCTTCGAGAGCCGCTGGGTCGATATCTACGAGAACGCGGGCAAGCGCTCCGGTGCATATTCCGCGGGTGCGAAGGTCCATCCCTTCGTCCTGATGAACTACACCGGCACGCTCGACAGCCAGTTCACGCTGGCGCATGAGATGGGCCACGCGATGCACTCTTATCTGTCTAACAAGCATCAGCCGCCGCTCGATGCCGATTACGTCATCTTCGTCGCCGAGGTTGCCTCGACCTGCAACGAGGCGCTGCTGATGCAGTACCTGCTCGGCCAGACCACGGATAAGAAGGAACGCGCGTATCTCATCAACCACTTCCTCGAGGGCTTCCGCACGACGCTCTACCGCCAGACGATGTTCGCCGAGTTCGAGCTGAACATCGGCAAGCTGGCGCAGGAGGGCACCAGCCTGACGCCCGACGTACTGAACGAAGAATACCGCCGCCTGAACAAGCTCTACTTCGGCGACGACATCGTGCTTGACGACGAGATCGCCATGGAGTGGATGCGCATTCCGCACTTCTACTACAATTATTATGTGTTCCAGTACGCCACCGGCTACTCCGCCGCAGTTGCGCTGTCCCAGCGCATCCTGCACGAGGGTGAGCCGGCCGTCAAGGATTACCTCGGCTTCCTCTCCGGCGGCTGCAGCAAGAGCCCGATCGACCTTCTGAAGGGCGCCGGTGTGGACATGAGCACCACCAAGCCCGTTGAGGATGCGCTGGCCCTGTTCGGCGAGCTGCTCGACGAGATGGAAGCGCTGATGCAGGAGTAAGCCGTGCCGGATATTTACATTCCGACGCTGCACAGCTTCGAGAACGACAATTCCTTCACCGGCAGCTGCGGCCAGCTGCGGTTTCGCATCGTCCCGTCGGTCGTGATGGCCACGCCGAAGGAGGTCGACATGGCCGCAAGCTCCATCACCGCCGAGTATTGGCACGGCGAATGGTGCTACGAGCTGAGCGAAATGGAGGACAGGCAGACCTTTCCCATGAGCGAAGAAGGCCGCGCCGCCATGAAGGCGTGGATCGAAGCACAGGCATAACAACAGGCATAACAAAACAAGCCGCCCGATTACAATGAATCGGGCGGCTTCAGACTGTCAAAAAACTACTCCGCGCGTCATTGCGAGGAGCGAAGCGACGCGGCAATCTTGTGCAGGAAGTTCCGAATTCGCCGAAATTTACAGAAATATCAAAACAATTCTGCGAGATTGCCACGGCCGCAAAGCGGCCTCGCAATGACAAAATCGGACTTTTTTGACAAGCTGCCGCCCGATTCCAATGAATCGGGCGGCAGGCTTATTTTTATAGCTTCACTTCGGGAAAGTATTCTTCTGCGAAATCGACGTGGGGGACTTGGAAGGTTTTGTTGTTCAGGTTATTCAGACTGCCGGCGTCGGTGGTGAAGCGGAAGGTCAGACGGTAGGAGTAGAGGGTCTGGTAGGGGCGGTCGGCGTGCCGGCCGGTTTTGCCGTATTTGCCGTCGCCGAGCAGCGGGTGACCCGCATGAGCGAACTGTGCGCGGATCTGGTGGGTGCGGCCGGTGATCAGCTCGCATTCCACGAGCGCCAGCGAATTTTTGACAGCGAGGGTCGTGTAGCGCGTTTCACAGGAGCGCGCGCCCTTTTGCGGCGCATCGGTGACAAAGACGCGGTTTTTCACGGCGTCCTTGAACAGGTAGCCCTTCAGAACGCCGCTTTTCGGCTTCGGGCAGCCCTCGACGATGGCGAGATAGCGCTTGTCCAGCTCCCGATCCTTGATTTTCTGATTCATGATGCGCAGCGCCTCAGCGGTTTTCGCCGCGATGACGATGCCGCCGGTGTTGCGGTCGATGCGGTTACACAGGGCGGGGGTGAAGGAATTTTCCTCGCGCGGCCTCCATTCCTTCTTCTGATATAAATACGCCTGAATGTGGTCGATGAGCGTCTTCCCAAGCGCCGCGCCGTCGTGCGGGTGGACGGCGATGCCGGGCGCCTTGTCCACGAGCAGGATGTTTTCGTCCTCATAGACGATGCGCAGCTGCGGCGTAGTGACGGTGAGATAGGCGTTGTCCGCCGACGGCGTGTCGAAAAATTCGTCGTTGATATACAGCTGCAGCACGTCGCCCGCTTCGAGGCGGTCGTCCCGATTCACGCGTTGGCTGTTCCGCTTGATGCGCTTGAGGCGGAGATACTTCTGCGCCAGCGACGCGGGCAGCAGCGGAACTGCCTTGGCAAGAAACCGGTCGACGCGCTGACCGGCGTCGTTTTGCCCGATTTTCAGCTCCTTCACGGCCATCGCCTTCCTTTCGCTTTTACTATGCGGGAAAAAAATGAGAAAGTCAAGCATATTTGTAAGAAAAAATCAAAAAAGCATTTGACATCGGCGGCCAAAACCGTTATAATATCTCCTGCACGACTATGAGACAGGGGATTTCTATGCTGCTTGTGTTGTCTAAAATCATTGCAACGCCGGATAGCGTTCTGCCCTTTGAGACAGCGCTGGATCTGTCCGCGCTGGAATTCGGCGGGGCTTACCCCGTCAGCGAGCCGGTCCATGCAGCCGGAACGGTGCGGAATGTTGCGGGCGTTCTGATTCTGGAGGCCACGCTGACCACGACGCTCCATGCCGTCTGCGACCGCTGCGCGAGTCCCTTTGAGTGTGCCGTTTCCTATCCGGTCAAGGCGGTGCTCACCCGCGAGCTGGAAAATGAGGACGAGGCCGATGTGTGGACGTTCCTTTTGCAGGACGACTGCGCCGACCTTGACGAAATCCTCACCACCGCGTTCGTCTTAAACATGGATTCGAAGCTGCTGTGCAAGCCGGACTGCAAGGGCCTGTGCTTCCGCTGCGGCAAAAATCTGAACGACGGCCCCTGCGGCTGCCGTCCTGAAACCGATCCCCGTTTGGCTGTCCTTGGGCAGCTTTTGAAGGATAAGAAATAACTCTGACCAAGGAGGTGTCATTCATGGCTGTTCCCAAGTGTAAAGTTTCCAAGGCAAGACGGGATAAGAGACGCAGCTCCCACTGGAAGCTGTCCGTCCCCGGCGTCGTTGCTTGCCCGAAGTGCGGCGAAGCGCGTCTGCCCCATAGAGCCTGCAAGAACTGCGGTACCTACAATGGCCGCGAGGTTCTTCCTGTTGCCGAGGCAAAGTAATTCTGAACCGAAGAATGAGGAAGGCATTGGCCTTCCTCGTTCTTTTTTGCATCAAAAATATTGCAATCGAAGGAAATTCAAAGTATAATGAAAATAGCGTCGAAGGCCCTGCGGACGCTCGACGCAAGGTTATCTTTTTGACACAATGATCAGGAGGCTTATCAGATGCTTCGATGCTGTGCATCAGTCTGAAAAACATGACGAATCTGCTCGACGAGCCGGAGCTGACGCCCGCGCTGCCGGAGGCAAACTAAGGAGAAGTGGCCGCATGCTGGAAAAGATGATACAGACGCAGACGCAAAAGCAGGCGCAGATGCTCAACCGCTGGCTGGAAAAGCGCGAACGGGAGCAGCCGTTTCCGCGCGGCGTGTGCCTGACGGAGAACCTTCCCTATCTGGACGACGGGGAGGCCTGCCATAAAATGGACGTCTACCGT